>JARRKE010000046.1 GCA_037388465.1 Gammaproteobacteria bacterium | reverse complement strand
ATGCTCGACGCCGTCCCTGAACAGATCGACGCCGCCGAGGTGCGCCGCTATCTCGAATCCCTGCCGGGTATTACGGCCCTGCACGACCTGCACATCTGGGCCACCAGCACCACGGAGGTCGCACTGACCGTTCACCTGGTCAAACCGGACGGCTGCCTGGACGATGCCCTGCTCACCCGGATCGCCGACGAACTCGGTCACCGCTTCGACATCCGCCATGTCTCGGTGCAGCTGGAGCACGGCGACCCGGGCCATCCCTGCCCCCTGGACGGCCAACCGCGCGCATCCCAACCCGCAGAAGAAAAACCTCGGGCATAATGCGCCTTTAAATTTCAGTCTGCACACCATGCAGAGGATTACCATGCGGCTACCGGCTTCCCTGTTTGCACTGCTGCTCTTCCTGTGCGGGGCGCTCGCCCACCCTCACTCGGCTCTGGCCGCTCAATCCGGACAGCCCCCGGTTCGAATCGAAAAGGTCGCTACCGACGTTTACGCTCTGATCGGTTCCACCGGTCCGCGCAGCTACGACAACTACGGACTGAATGCGAATTTCGGCCTGATCGTTACGCCCGCCGGTTCCGTCCTGATAGACAGCGGTACCGGCGCCGGTGCGGCGGCTCAACTCGCCCGGGCCGCACGCAGCGTCACTTCGCAACCGATTCGCTGGGTCATCAACACCGGCTCACAGGATCATCGCTGGCTGGGAAACGGTTACTTTGCCGCGCACGGCGCACGGGTGATCGCCCTGGCGCGCACCGTGGCCACCCAACAGGCGCAGGCGGGGAGCGAACTCGCGAGCCTCAAACCGCTGCTCAAGGATCGCCTCGCCGGTACCAGGCCCCTCAGTGCGGCCCATCCGTTGCCCGGTGATCTGGCTAGGCTTGAATTGGGCGGCGTGAAGATCGAACTGCACTACCTGGGAGACGCGCATTTCCCGGGGGATGCGGTGGTCTGGCTGCCGAAGCAGCGCGTGCTCTTTTCGGGCGATCTGATATTCACCGACCGCATGCTGGGCATACTGCCCATGAGCAAGACCGTGAGCTGGGACCGGGCCTTTCACCGCGCGGAGCGGCAATTCCCTGAAGCCACCATCGTCCCCGGCCACGGCTCGGTCGGCGACTGGGCGCTTGCCCGCCGGGACACCGGCGACTATCTGGACTGGCTGCTGAAGGAAATCCGCCCCGCGGTGGCGCGCTGGGACGATCTCGGCGATACCGTCAACCGCCTGGACCGGTCCACGCCCCAGGCCTTTCGTCGCCTGGAACATGCCGACACCCTGAATCGCACCAACATCAACCGCACCTATCTGCAGCTGCAGCAAAGCGCCGAACAATAACCGCGAGGATCAGCTTCTGCAGGCCTGGCGCGGCCGGTCCGTCATCGCCGTCAGCCGGTGCGCGTCCGCTGCATAAGGTGATAGCTCCTCCACCCCCGCCAGGGTTTCGCCCAGCACCCGGCGCGCCCATGCGGGCAGGTCGGGATGCACCTGGTAGAACACCCACAGGCCGTCGCGCCGGTCGCTGACCACCTGGGCCTCGCGCAGGCTCGCCAGGTGACGCGAGATCTTGGGCTGAGACATCTCCAACGCGTGGGTGAGCTCACACACGCACAACTCGCCCTGACGCTGCATCAACATCAGGCAACGCAGGCGGGTGCCGTCGGCAAGGGCATGGAACAGGGTTTCGGGGGTCATAAAAGCTTAATACATTCGATATTGCATATATATGGTTTGACAATTATATTGCACCGCTCGCCTCTTTCCCAGGTTCGATACATGCTCGCCCTCGCCATTTTTCTCGCCACCCTGATCCTGGTCATCTGGCAGCCGCGCGGACTGGGCATCGGCTGGAGCGCGCTGGGCGGTGCGGCATTGGCACTGGCCACCGGCGTCATTCACTGGCCGGACATCCCCGTCGTGTGGCACATCGTCTGGGATGCGACCTTCACCTTCGTGGCGCTGATCGTCATCTCGCTGATCCTCGACGAGGCCGGCTTCTTCCACTGGGCAGCCCTGCACGTAGCCCGCTGGGGACGCGGCGACGCCCACCGCCTGTTTCCGCTGATCGTCATCCTCGGCGCGGTGATCGCCGCCTTTTTCGCCAACGACGGCGCCGCCCTGCTGCTGACGCCCATCGTGCTGGCCATGCTGCTGCATCTCGGTCTGACACCCAAGAGCGCCTTCGCCTTCGTGATCGCCACCGGCTTCGTGGCGGACACCACCAGCCTGCCGCTGGTGATCTCCAACCTGGTCAACATCGTCAGCGCCAACTACTTCGATGTGCGTTTCGACGAATACGCGCGGGTGATGGTACCGGTCAATCTGATCGCACTGATCGCCACCCTCACCGTACTCTGGCTATATTTCCGCCATCACCTGCCGGCACGCTACCAGATCGAGGAACTGGAAAGCCCGCGCTCGGCGGTACGCGACCCGCTGGTGTTCCGCCTGAGTTTCCCCGTGCTCGCCCTGCTGCTGGTGGCCTATTTCGTCACCGCACCCTTCCACATCCCGATCTCGGTGGTAACCGGCGCGGGAGCTTTGGTCCTGCTCGCCGTGGCCGGGCGCTGGCACCGGGGCGGACGCAGCGGCGTCATCCCCGTGCGCAAGGTGCTCAAGGAAGCGCCCTGGCAGATCGTGCTGTTCAGCCTGGGGATGTATCTGGTGGTCTACGGGCTGCGCAACGCCGGCCTGACCGGCGAACTTGCGCGGGTGCTGGCATGGCTGGCCGGGCACGGCCCGGTGGCGGCGACGGTGGGCACCGGTTTTCTGGCCGCAGGACTTTCCGCGGTGATGAACAACATGCCCAGCGTGCTAGTGGGCGCGCTGGCCATCGACCAGGCCCACGGCCTGCCCGGCCTGACGCGCGAGGCCATGATCTACGCCAACGTCATCGGCTGCGACCTGGGGCCCAAGTTCACCCCGATCGGCAGCCTGGCCACCCTGCTGTGGCTGCACGTCCTGGCCCGCAAGGGCGAGACCATCAGCTGGGGCCAGTACATGAAGGTCGGGCTCATCATCACCCCACCGGTACTGCTGATCACGCTGCTGGCGCTCAGCCTGTGGCTGCACATTCTCCATTGACAGGTAATCAACAATGCAAGCGCTGAAGATTCTCTTTTTGTGCACCGGCAACAGCTGCCGCAGCCAGATGGCCGAGGGTTGGGCCCGCGTCCTGGGTGGCGAGCAGGTCATCGCGACCTCGGCCGGCATTGAGGCGCACGGCAAGAATCCCCGTGCCATCGCCGTCATGGCCGAGGCCGACGTCGACATCAGCGCCCAGGAATCCACCCGCGTGACCGATGCCATGATCCACGACGCGGATCTGGTGGTGACGGTATGCGGCCACGCCGACGAGCACTGCCCCGTGCTCCCGCCCGGCGTGGAAAAGCTGCACTGGCCCCTGAACGACCCGGCCAAGGCGACCGGTACGGAAGAGGAAATCATGACCGAATTCCGCACCGTGCGCGACGAAGTGCGCAGGCGGGTTACAGCGCTGCTCACCGAGCGCGATATCCCGTTACACGACGTTGCCTGAGCACCGGGCTATTTCCGACACGATCCGACAAACAGTCACTGCAACGCCATCTAAGCTGACCTAAAATCATTCCTCCAGGCTGTGGGCAAACCGCCCGCGGCGTCGGACCTAACAACAACCGCACGTCGGAGGAACCTTGTCATGATCAAATCAAAATCATCCCTGCAATGGATTGCCGGGCTGGGCGCCGCGCTCGTACTGAGCCTGGGCCCGTTGGCTGTTCAGGCGGATGAAAGCAACGACACCACCCCCCCGCCCGGCTACGGCCCGGGCATGATGCACGGCTACGGGTACGGTCCCGGCATGATGGGCCAGGGATCGGGACGCGGCCCGGGCACCGGCTACGGTTATGGCCGCGGCATGGGCTATGGCTATGGTATGGGTTACGGCATGGGCCCGGGCATGATGGGCTATGGCGGCATGGGTTACGGTATGGGCCCCGGCATGATGATGGGCTACGGGGGCATGGGTTACGGCATGGGCCCTGGCATGATGATGGGCTATGGCGGTATGGGTTATGGCCCCGGCTATATGCGCGGTGGCATCAACCTGACCGACAAGCAGATCGAGAAGATGGCCGAACTGCGTGAAAAGCATGCCCAGGCCATCTGGCCCCTGATGGGCGAGATGCGTTCGCTGCGTTTCGAGATGATGCGCCAGATGAGCACCGAAAAGCCCGACCAGAAGGCCATCGACCGTTCGGTGGACAAGATGTCGGCCCTGGCGAAGCGGATGATCAAACTCCGCCTGCAGGGGCGCAGGGAAATGCTCGGCGTGCTGACCGACAAGCAGCGTGAGCAGCTCAAGTCCATGTACCCTTACATGCACGAATAATCATCTTGAGCCTTTCCGGGCCCGGCGATTCCCAACCGGGCCCGGAATCCGCTCACCCATCCGAACGGATAACCTCATGCAAACGACTTACGACGCCGCCGAAACCATCATCACCGAAATCGAGGAAACCTCCGAGGTGCATTCGATTTCCGGACAATACGACCTGCTCGCCAAGTTCTACCTGCCAGCCGATCGCGACGTGGGACGTTTCATCAACGATACCCTGCAGCGGATCGAGGGCGTTCAGGATACTTACACCCTGGTGGCATTCAACGCCTTCAAAAGCTGACCGGTTTTAACGGCCCCAATAAAAAAGGGGATCCGAAGATCCCCTTGACCGCCGCGCGCCGACGTCTCAGCCCTGCAGGGCGTCGCGCACACGTTCCAGCCGGCTGCGCACCTCCATGCCCAGTGCGGTGACCTCCTCGCGGTCGACCAGTCCCAGCACAGCCGCCGGATCCATGAATGCCACCAGCAGACCGATCTCCGGATCGGCCTGCAGCGCCTGATGCGCAAGCGGTGGATTGCACGCGCCCAGAATGCGGTAGGGACGTCCCTCGACGTTGAGTTTCGCCTTCAGGGTCGCGGCCACGTCGATGTCGGTCAGCACGCCGAAGCCTTCGGTTTTAAGTGCCTCGGTGACGCGTGCGACGGCGTCATCGAAAGACGCGGCACCTTTGAGCGGAATCGAAAATCCGTACATTCAGCAGCTCCTTGGTAACAAAACGAATCGAACAGCCTGCTCAACGATTGAGCAGGTCATGTCGCTTGCTCTCGAACTCCTCGCGCTCGATCTCGCCCCGTGCGTAGCGCTCTTCCAGGATCTCCAGCGCCCGGTTCGAACGGGGTTTTTCGTCGTGATGCGGCGCATGCCAGTTAAAGGCCCCTCTGACCAGCGCCACCAGCAAGATGATCACCAGTATCCAGAACACCAGCATCAGGAATCCACCGGCGTAGCCCATCCATCCCATGCCGTAACCGTAGCCGTTCATGCCACCCCACATATCAATCACCTCCAGACAGAATGGTTTTTATTGTTCGCATACCGCTGTCAGTTTTAGACCTGTACCCCGGTACAAGGTCAAGCGACTTTAAACGCCGATCACCGGCCGGCGACTTCGACCGTCGCTGACAACCGACCGCCGTCACTGGTTCGCCTCCTGCATGGCACGCCGGTTCATCTGATTCCAGGCCGCATAAACCTCGTCCGGCCACAGGGACTGGAAATAGGCGATCACGGCGACGATCTCACGGTCGCCCAGGCGGTCTTTCCAGGCCGGCATGGCCACACCGCCGTTTGCGATCACGTGGCGCAACTGCACAAGCGGGTGATGCCAGCTGTGCGCGGTGCCGTTAAGCGGTGGCGGCGGAAACCGGCCGTCCGGCCCCTGCTGACGCCAGTCGGGCGCGCCCTGGGCTTCACTGCCATGGCAGACGGCGCAGTTCTGCACATAGATCTGTCGGCCGCGGCTGACCTGCTTGGCGTCGTACCAGCGGACCACCGCTTCCTGCGCGCTCCCGGACGAGGTTTTCCTTTGTTCACCCTCACTTGAATTACACCCGGCGAGCACCGCCAGGCTCAGGGCAATAACACCCATCAATAAACGTGCAATCATGAAAAATCTCCATCGATAAACCCTGACCCGCCCGGTCACCGACCTGCGGCGGACAAACTTGATTCGGTTCAGATGGAGCGGCGCGGGGGTCGCTGCCGGACGGGTTCGTGATGAACGTAAAGGTCGCTGGCCTCCTTCACATGCGCGATGCGGAAGACGGCCTGGGTTGCGTGCTGAAGGACGGGAACTGAAACGGGATTGAGATTGCACGCCGGACAACCGGCGGTACCGCAGGTGGCTGCGGTATCCATGCCGTGTTTGCAGCAGGTGGATGGTGATGCTTGAGATGGGCCGGCCGGCTCCGTGAACGCGGCCTGATGCGTCATGCCCTGCACCGGCTCTCCGGCACAGGCAACGCCCGGCGCGGCATAACCGCTTCCGCCCGTCAGCAGGCCGAGGACGAGCAGCACTCGCCAGAACAGGATACGGCGTCGTTTCATGCCACCCGATTATGGCATGCCGACCGGGCTTGGCAAGCGCACAAAAAAGAAGGCCCCGCGATGCGGGGCCTTCCCTGTCGGACGACGGTGGGAACCGTCTTACATCATGCCCATGCCGCCCATGTCGCCGCCGCCAGGCATCGCCGGCTCTTCCTTCTTGGGCAGCTCGGCCACCATCGCCTCGGTGGTGATGATGAGGCCGGCCACGGAGGCGGCGTTCTGCAGAGCGGAACGGGTCACCTTGGTGGGATCCAGGATACCCATCTCGACCATGTCGCCGTATTCGCCGGTGGCGGCGTTGTAGCCGTAGTTGCCCTTGCCTTCGCGCACATTGTTGAGCACGACGGAGGGCTCGTCACCGGCGTTGGAGACGATCTGGCGCAGCGGCTCTTCCATCGAGCGGCGGGCAATGCTGATGCCCATGTCCTGATCGTGGTTGTCGCCCTTGAGCTTGTCGATCGCACCCAGGGCGCGAATCAGGGCCACACCGCCGCCAGGCACCACGCCTTCCTCGACCGCCGCACGGGTGGCGTGCAGGGCGTCTTCGACGCGCGCCTTCTTCTCCTTCATCTCGACCTCGGTGGCGGCACCGACCTTGATCACGGCCACGCCGCCGGCCAGCTTGGCAACGCGCTCCTGCAGCTTTTCGCGGTCGTAGTCGGAGGAGGCCTCTTCGATCTGCTTGCGGATCTGCTCCACGCGACCCTTGATGTCGGCAGCGGAACCGGCACCGTCGATGATGGTGGTGTTCTCCTTGGTGACCTGGATCTTCTTGGCGCGACCCAGCTCTTCCAGGGTGGCCTTCTCCAGGGACAGGCCGACCTCTTCGGAGATCACCTGACCGCCGGTCAGAACGGCGATGTCCTGCAGCATGGCCTTGCGACGGTCGCCGAAGCCGGGCGCCTTGACGGCGGCCACCTTGACGATGCCGCGGATGCTGTTGACCACCAGGGTGGCCAGGGCCTCGCCTTCGATGTCCTCGGCGATGATCAGCAGAGGCTTGCCGGCCTTGGCGACGCCTTCCAGCACGGGCAGCAGATCACGAATGTTGGAGATCTTCTTGTCGTACAGCAGGATGAAGGCATCGTCCAGCTCGGCCGCCATGCTCTGCTGGTTGTTCACGAAGTAGGGCGACAGGTAGCCGCGGTCGAACTGCATACCCTCGACCACGTCCAGCTCATTTTCGAGGCCGGAGCCGTCCTCGACGGTGATGACGCCTTCCTTGCCGACCTTGTCCATGGCGTCGGCGATGATCTTGCCGATGGATTCATCGGAGTTGGCGGAGATGGTGCCCACCTGGGCGATGGCCTTGCTGTCGGAGCAGGGCTTGGAGACCTTCTTCAGCTCCTCGACGGCGACGATGGCGGCCTTGTCGATGCCGCGCTTCAGATCCATCGGGTTCATGCCGGCGGCAACCGCCTTCATGCCCTCACGGACGATAGCCTGGGCCAGCACGGTGGCGGTGGTGGTACCGTCGCCCGCGACGTCGGAAGTCTGCGAGGAGACCTCCTTCACCATCTGGGCGCCCATGTTCTCGAACTTGTCTTCCAGTTCGATCTCCTTGGCGACGGACACGCCGTCCTTGGTGACGGTCGGGGCGCCGAACGCCTTGTCCAGAACCACATTACGGCCCTTGGGACCGAGGGTGACCTTGACCGCATTGGCCAGGACATTCACGCCACGCACCATGCGCGCGCGGGCATCATCGCTGAAACGTACTTCTTTAGCGCTCATGTTTGATTCTCCGGAATATGAAACTGATTAGCCTTCGATGACGGCCATGATGTCTTCTTCGCGCATCACCAGCAGTTCTTCGCCTTCCACCTTCACTTCGGTGCCGGCGTATTTACCGAACAGCACTTTGTCGCCCACCTTCAGATCCAGGGGGCGCACGTCGCCGTTCTCCATAATCTTGCCGTTGCCGACAGCCATGATTTCGCCGCGGATCGGCTTTTCGGTGGCGGAATCGGGGATCACGATGCCACCGGCAGTCGTACGCTCTTCTTCCATGCGTTTGACGATCACGCGATCATGCAATGGACGCAGGTTCATGGATGTGTTTCTCCTTATTGACAATGAGTTGCAACGAAATCGCGCCCGTTGTTAGCACTCGGGCCGAGTGAGTGCTAATAATAGGAACGATCTTATCGAAGTCAAGAGCAGCCGAGGGGATTCAACGCAAACGCCGGTCCTGATCGTCGTCATCACGGCGGACCGAATACTCCCCCTCGATGACGTCGGGCCCCGCCCGCCCGGCCTGGACCTCGATCACCGCCCGGCGCAGCAGCCAGTGCACCAGCGCCCGCCGCAGCGGCGGGATCATGCACAGCAGGCCGAGAAAGTCGGTGAAAAAGCCCGGGGTCAGCAGCAGCAGGCCGCCTGCGGCGATCAGCATGCCCTCGAACATCTCTACCGCCGGCAGCTGACCGCGCGCCATGCTCTGCTGGACGCGGAACATGGCGGAAATGCCCTGCTGACGCAGCAACACGGCTCCTGTGAAGGCGGTCAGCAGGATGATGCCGATGGTCGGCAGGGCGCCGATGAGCGAGCCCACCTTGATGAACAGGTAGATCTCCAGCAGCGGAACCGTAATGAACAGCAGGAAAAAAAGGGGAAACAGGCGCAAAATCGTATCCTGGCGTATGCGATGGGATGGATGGTTCTTGGCCGACTCACTACCCTAATGGGGTCGTTCCCCGCAGATTCAAGCGTCACCGACCCATATTGTCGTCTGACATCCCGTATTGCATAATCAATAAGAAACTAGAATGAAGAGGCAGGAAGCCCATACAACAACGGATCAGGCCACGCATTCGACAGCCGGTGGCTGTCACTGACCAAAGGACGTGGACCCGACCGGAGGTGATGGAGATGAGGATTAGAAGGTTTCTGTTTCTGCCGCTTGTCGCTCTGTGGCTGATCGCCGGCAGCGGGGCGGCTATGGCCGACGATATTCGGCCGCCCAGCGAATACTTTTTCCAGGATACGTTCGGCAACTTCAAGGACGAGCTGCAAACCGCCCGCGAGCAGGGCAAGACCGGCATCATGCTGTTCTTCGAGCAGGCCGACTGCCCGTTCTGTCACCGCATGAAACAAACCGTCCTGAACCGGAAGTCGGTACAGGACTACTATCGCAAGCACTTCCTGATCTTCAGCGTCGACATCAAGGGATCGCAGCAGATCACCGATTTCCAGGGTCGCGAGGAGACGGAAAAGGATTTCGCGTTCAAGAAGAACGGCGTCCGCGCCACCCCCGTGTTCGCTTTTTACAACCTCAAGGGCGATCGCATCGTCCGCTACACCGGGATTACCTCCAACGCCCAGGAATTCCTCTGGCTGGGCCAATACGTCGTTGACGGTATCTACAAAAACGAGAGCTTCACGAAGTACAAGCGCCAGAAACGGCGCGATACGAACGCCCTCTGATGCCCTTCACCCCACTGCGCTTCCTGAGCTGCATGGCGCTGGCCCTGCTTGTGCCCCTGTCGGCCGGCCAGGCGGCCGAGGATGGCGGCCTGCCGCAGCCGCTCACCCTCGGCGAGGCCCTGTCGCTGGCCGACCGGGCCAACCCCGTCATCGACGAGGCCCGCGCCGCCCTGGCCCAGGCGCAGGCCCAGGCCAAGAGCAGTTATGCCCAGGACGATCTGAGCGTGGATCTGTCCCTGGAGGCACGCTACATCGAACCGCCGGACGTCACGCCTGACAACTCCAACGACGACTCGCGTGCCGTTCTGCTCGCCCGCAAGCGGCTTTACGACTTCGGGCGCTCCAGCGCCCGCGAGGCCGCCGCCGACTCCCTGATCTCGGGACGCGAGGCGGAGCTGATGAACACTCTGGCCAGCCATCGCATCCAGGTCATGCAGCGCTTTTTCAACGTGCTGCTCGCCGACCAGGAATTCGCCCGTCTCAACGAGGCCATGGCCGTGGCCTATGTACAGCTCGACAAGGCGCGCGACCAGAACCAGCTCGGCCAGCTGTCGGATATCGAGCTGGCCCGGCTGGAGAACGTCTATCAGCAGGTGCGCACCCAACGCTATGCGGCGGAATCGCGCCAGCGCGAGACCCGCTCGCTGCTGGCCCAGGCCCTGGGCCGCCCCGACGACCTGCCGGCCGATCTCGCGCCGCCCGCGTTGCCCGGCCTGAACAAACCCGTCCCCGACTACGAGGAACTGGTCAAACAGGCCAAGGCGCACAACCCGCAGATCAAGGCGCTCAGGGCGGACCTCGAAGCGGCCACGCAGAGAATCACCGAGGCACGCGCCGGCCGCCGCCCGGAACTCAGCGCGCAGATGGAGGCCGGCGCCTATCAGCGCTCGATCGGCAGCAACGACCCGTTTCGCGCCAGCCTGATCCTGCAGGTGCCGTTGTATCAGGGCAACCGCGTGGACGCCGCGGTGGCAAAGGCGATCGCCGACCGCGACCGCCTGCAGGCCAGGCTGCGCGCCGTGGAGTACCGGCTGCGCCAGGACGTGCTCGACAACTGGCTCAAGCTGTCCGACCTCAAGGCGCAGGCCGACCAGTCCCGGGCGCTGTCCGACTACCGCGACCTGTATCTGGACCAGGCCCGCGCGGAATACGAACTCGACTTCAAGACCGATCTCGGCGACGCCATGGTCCAGCAGACCGCCGCCCAGATATTGCGCATGCGTACGCGTTTCGAGAAGGCCCTGACCATGTCCCGGCTCGCCGCCCTGACCAACGATCCGAACTACGACCCCACGCAGCCGCCGACCGCCAAGCAACAGCAACCCGAGAAACAGCCATGACCGCACGCGCCTTTCTGTCCGCCCTGCTGCTGTTCGTCACCCTCCCCGCACTCGCGGCCGACCTGCCCGCCACCATCGGCTGGTCCCGGCGGGTGGTGCTGAGCACGCCGGTTTCCGGTATCGTCACCACCGTCAACGCGACCCCCGGCCAGCATGTGCGCAAGGGCGATCTGCTGGTCGCGCTGGATCCCCGCCCCCTCAAGGCCGCGGTGACGGAGGCGCAAGCCGACGTTCGCCGACTCACCGTGGCGGGCGCGGAAGCGAAGCGCGAATACGAACGCGCCCAGGAACTGTACGACCGCACCGTCATCTCCAAGCACGACCTGCAACTGGCGGAGATCGCGGCCGTGGAGGCGAATTCCAAAACGACCGCGGCCCATTCGCGCCTGGTCCAGGCCCGGGTCCGGCTGGAAAACAGCGAGATCCGCGCTCCCTTCGACGGGCTGGTGATCGGGGTCCATACCGCGCCCGGCGAGACCGTCGCCAACCGGCTGCAGGTCTCGCCCATGGTGATCCTCGCCGCCGACCGGCCCTTGCTGGCCACCGCCTGGGCGGAAGCGCCCCAACTGGCGAAGCTGAAAACGGGGCAGTCCGTCCAGGTCACGGTGCAGGGGCAGAACTACCCGGCCACCGTCACCGCCCTGGGCCTGGAGCCGCAGAACCGGAACGGCAAGGCTGCCTATGCGGTGCGGGCCAGTTTTTCACCGCCCAAGAACCTGCTGCTGCGCGCCGGCGAAAGCGCCACCCTGATACTGCCCTGAACCGATGACCAAGGAATACCTGCTGATATTGACCACCTGGCCCGACGAGGCCGGCGCCGGGAAAATCGCCGAACGGCTGGTCGGCGATCGTCTGGCCGCCTGCGTGAGCATCCAGGCGCGCATGACATCCGTATACGAATGGGACGGCGAGCCCTGCCGCGGGGAAGAGCACCTGTTGCTGATCAAGACCCGCGCCGCGCGCTATGCCGACATCGAGGCGCTGATTCGCGAGTCACATCCTTATGAGCTGCCTGAAATCATCGCCGTGCCGCTGTCGCACGGCCTCGCCCCTTACCTGAACTGGATCGATCTTCAAACCACATCGTCATGAAAAAGCTTCTCGTTCTTCTGCTGTTGCTGGTCAGTGCCCCCGCCCTTGCCGAACAGGATGCCGGCGGCGACCTCCTGCCGCCCGAACAGGCCTTCCCGCTCAAGGTCGAGGCCGACTCGGCCGACCGGGTGACCGCCACCTTCGACCTGCCGGACGGCTATTACCTGTACCGCACCAAGTTCAAGTTCGACTCGCAGACCCCGGGCATCCGGATCAAGCATGCCGCCTATCCCAAGGGCAAGATGAAGGACGAGCAGGCCCTCGGACTCGGCATCGTGGAGATCTTCCGCCATCAGGTGAACATTCCCCTGACCCTGACGCGGAGCGCCGACGCACCTTCCACCCTCAAGCTCAAGGTCACCTCGCAGGGCTGCGCCGACATCGGCGTATGCTATCCGCCGCTGACGCGGATAGTGGACGTCAGCCTGCCGAAGGCGGCCGCGCCGGCCGCCAGCGTCTCGCAGGCCATCAACAGCCTCGCCAACAGCGTCGGCCAGGACGCCAACGACGTCCTGCCGCCCGACCAGGCCTATGTGTACTCGCTGACCGCTGCCGGGCCCGCAACCCTGCTCGCGCACTGGGACGTGCAACCGGGGTATTACCTCTACCAGGACAAGCTCAAGTTCAAGGTCGTCAAGCCGGCCGGCATCGAGCTCGGCCGGATCCGGCTGCCGCAGGGCAAGGTTCATGAAGACCAGTTCTTCGGCAAGCAAACCATCTACCCGGAAAGCTTCGGTGTCGACCTGCCGCTGATCAACAGCGGCGGCCTGACCGGCAAGCAGACCGTCACCGTCCAGGCCGACTACCAGGGCTGCGCCGAGGAGGCCGGCGTTTGTTATCCGCCGATGTCCAAGACCGTCGCCCTGACGGTCAATGCCGACGCGCTGCCGACCCAGGCCGGCAGTGCACCACCCGCCGGCGGCAGTGAATCCGCTTCCACCTCGCCCCAGACGCCCGGCGGCCAGGCCGTCACACCGCCGGTTTCGGAACAGGACCGCCTCGCCAGCTTCCTGCAGCAGAAACCGCTGTGGATGAGCCTGGGGCTGTTCTTCCTGCTCGGCCTCGGCCTGGCGTTCACGCCCTGCGTGTTCCCAATGATCCCGATTCTCTCGGGCATCATCGTGGGCCAGAAGGAGGCGCTCTCAACCATGCGCGCCTTCATGCTGTCGCTGGCCTACGTGCTGGCCATGGCGCTGACCTACACCGTGGTGGGCGTCCTGGCCGGGCTGGGCGGCGCCAACCTGCAGATCTGGTTCCAGAATCCCTGGGTGCTGTCGGTGTTCGCCGCCGTGTTCGTGCTGCTGTCGCTGTCGATGTTCGGCTTTTACGAGCTGCAGATGCCCAACGCCATCCAGACCAGACTGACCAATCTGAGCAACAAGCAGCAAAGCGGCAACCTGATCGGCGCGGGCATCATGGGCTTCTTGTCGGCTCTCATCGTCGGCCCCTGCGTCACCGCCCCCCTGATCGGCGCGCTGATCGTCATCAGCCAGACGGGCGACGCCGTGCTGGGCGGCGCCGCGCTGTTCTCCCTCAGCATCGGCATGGGCGCTCCCCTGCTGGTCATCGGCGTCTCGGCCGGCAAACTGCTGCCCCGGGCGGGCGCCTGGATGGACAGCATCAAGGCCGTGTTCGGCGTGCTGCTGCTGGCGGTGGCGATCTGGATGCTGGAACGCATCGTCCCGGACGCAGTCACCTTCGCCCTGTCCGGCATCCTGCTGATCGTTTCCGCCATCTACCTGGGCGCGCTCGACCATCTCGAACCCGGCGTAAGCGGCTGGCGCCGCCTGTGGAAGGGGCTCGGCCTGGTGCTGCTGCTGTACGGCGCCTTCCTGCTGGTCGGCGCCGCCTCGGGCAGCCGCGATCTGATGCAGCCGCTACGCGGCGTGGTCGCCACGCAAGGCGCCGGCCCCGGCGGTGCGGTGGCGCACGAGGGATTGCAGTTCCGCCAGATCAAAGGCCTGGACGGCCTGGAACAGGCGCTGGCCCAGGCCAAGGCGAACAACCAGCCGGTCATGCTGGACTTCTATGCGGACTGGTGCGTGTCCTGCAAGGAAATGGAGAAATACACCTTCACCAGCTCGCAGGTGAAGCAGGCGCTGGGCAACGCCCTGCTGCTGCAGACCGACGTCACGGCCGACGACGCCAAAGACAAGGCCCTGCTGAAGCATTTCGGCCTGTTCGGCCCGCCCGCCATCCTGTTCTTCACCCCGCAGGGCGAAGAACTCAAATCCGCGCGCGTGGTCGGTTATATGCCGCCCGCGCAATTCGCGCCGCACGTGAAACAGAGTCTGGGAAACTGACGTGGGTAAAAAAAGCAACGCCTATCTTTTTTCGCTGCTGGCTGTCCTGATCATCGCCGGCGCCGCCGGCTACGGCCTGTATCACTGGCTCGGTCTGAGCCACCACGATGCCGGCCAGTCGCCCGCCGGCACCGCTGCAAACGGCGCCCCGGCCGCCGACGCCCAGCTACTGGGCAAAATGCGGCCCGACTTCACGCTCAAGGACACCCAGGGCAAGCCGCGCAGCATCAGCGAATGGAACGGCAAGGTGGTGTTGCTGAATTTCTGGGCCACCTGGTGTCCGCCCTGCCGCAAGGAGATGCCGGACTTCGTCAAACTGCAGGAGACCTACGGCAAGCGCGGATTCGAAGTGGTGGGCGTGGCCATCGACGACCCTCAGGCGGCCCAGGACTTCGCCGACCAACTGGGTGTCACCTATCCCATTCTCGCCGGCTCGATGGATGCCGTGAAGGTGGCCCAGGCGTACGGCGATCGTTTTCAGGCCCTGCCCTACAGCGTGCTGATCGACCGTCAGGGCCACATCCGTCTGGTGCATCCCGGTGAGCTGACCCGCGCCGAAATCGAACCCAAAATCAAGGCCTTGTTGTAAATCTTGCCTTAAACGGCCGGGATTTTCAGGAGAACTTGCCGGGATCTGGCCAGAATCTGGACAAACCCGTCACGGCTGGGGCACAATGCCGGCCCTGACAATTGGAAACTGCCCGATGCGGGCAGATCCGCTCAAGTTCAGCGCAGATCATGGCAAAATTGCTACTTCTCAACGGGCCGAATCTCAACCTCCTGGGGACGCGCGAACCCGAGATTTACGGCGCGCAGACCCTGGAAGGCCTGGTCCGCGAACTGAAAGCCGAGGCCGGCACGCTCGGCCATGAACTGCTGGATTTCCAGAGCAATGCCGAACACGCCCTGGTGGAGCGCATCCATCAGGCGCAGCGCGAAGGCGTTGAATTCATCCTCTTCAATCCCGCCGCCTTCACCCATACCAGTGTCGCGTTGCGCGACGCCCTGCTGGGCGTAGCGATCCCGTTCATCGAGATCCACCTGTCCAACACGTTGAGCCGCGAGGGCTTCCGGCATCACTCGTATTTTTCGGACATCGCGCAGGGCGTCATTCTGGGACTGGGCGCACAGGGCTATTATCTGGCCCTGCAGGCGGCGGATCACCAGATCAAATCCAAAGGAGCCTGACGTGGATATCCGCAAGATCAAGAAACTCATCGAATTACTGGACGAATCCGGCGTCGCCGAGATCGAGATCAAGGAAGGCGAGGAATCCGTACGCATCAGCCGCAACACCGGCTCAGCCCCGGCAGCGATGATGATGCCCCAGCAGTTCCAGGTACCGGTGGCTGCGCCGGCACCGGCCGCGGCCGCCCCCGAGCCCGCCACCCAGGAGACCGAGGAATCGATCCCGGCCGGGCACGCGGTCACCTCGCCGATGGTCGGCACGTTCTACCGCGCCTCTTCGCCCGGCGCCAAACCCTTCGTGGAAGTCGGCCAGAGCGTCGCCGTCGGCGATACGCTGTGCATCATCGAGGCGATGAAAATGCTCAACCAGATCGAAGCCGACAAGGCGGGCATCATCAAGGCGATCCTGCTCGAAAACGCACAACCGGTCGAATACGGACAGCCCCTGTTCATCATCGAGTGATGACGGCCCGGCCAACCCGACCGACAACAGCGGTCCGCCGCACTGACAGACAGAATGTTCCCCATGCTCGATAAAGTCCTCATTGCCAATCGCGGTGAAATCGCGCTACGCATCCTGCGCGCCTGCCGGGAAATGGGCATCAAGACGGTGGCCGTGTATTCCGAGGCCGACCGCGATCTGAAACACGTGCGCCTCGCCGACGAATCGGTCTGTATCGGCCCGGCGTCATCGACCGACAGTTACCTGAACATTCCGGCACTCATCAGTGCCGCCGAGGTAACCGACACGGTCGCCATCCATCCCGGCTACGGATTCCTGTCCGAGAACGCCGATTTCGCGGAACGCGTCGAGTCCTCGGGCTTCATCTTCATCGGACCGCGGGCCGAAACGATTCGCCTGATGGGCGACAAGGTCTCCGCCAAGGAGGCGATGGTCAAGGCCGGCGTCCCCGTGGTGCCGGGCTCGGACGGCCCCCTCGGCGACGACCCGGACGAAAACCTGCGCATGGCGCGCGAGATCGGCTATCCGGTCATCATCAAGGCCTCCGGCGGCGGCGGCGGACGCGGTATGCGCGTTGTGCACTCCGAGGCGAGCCTGCTCAACTCCATCAGCATGACCCGCAGCGAGGCCCACGCCGCCTTCAACAACGATGTGGTGTACATGGAAAAATTCCTGGAGACGCCACGCCATATCGAGTTCCAGATACTGGCCGACACCCACGGCAACGCCATCCACCTCTGCGAGCGCGACTGCTCCATGCAGCGGCGCCATCAAAAGGTGGTGGAAGAAGCGCCCGCCCCCGGCATTACCGCCGAACAGCGCAACAGGCTCGGCGAAAGCCTCGCCGAGGCCTGCCGCCAGATCGGCTATCGCGGCGCCGGCACCTTCGAGTTCCTGTACGAAAACGGCGAGTTCTACTTCATCGAGATGAACACCCGCCTGCAGGTTGAACACCCGGTCACCGAGATGATCACCGGCGTCGATCTGGTCAAGGAACAGCTGCGCATCGCCGCGGGCGAGGAACTGCGCATCCGCCAGCAGGACGTGACCGTGCGCGGCCACGCCATCGAATGCCGCATCAACGCCGAGGACCCGAAGAACTTCACACCCTCGCCCGGCACCATCACCCAGTTCCATGCACCGGGCGGGCCGGGCATTCGTCTTGAGACTCACATCTACAACGGCTACCGCGTCCCGCCCTACTACGACTCGATGATCGGCAAGCTGATCGCCTACGGCGAGAACCGCGCCACGGCCATCGCGCGCATGCGCGGCGCACTGGCCGAGATCGTGGTCGACGGCATCAAGACCAACATCCCGCTGCAGCAGGACATCATGGCAGACAGCGCATTCCAGCAGGGTGGCACCGACATACACTATCTGGAAAAGAAGCTCGGCCTGTAACAGGCTGTTGTTGTCTACTCATGCGGCACGATAGGGCGTCAAAATCAGGCTCAAAATGCTCATTTACCTTTTGTAAATTGTGCTGTCTCGCCCGATTTTTCCTTCTCTCGCACTCGCCTGAGCGGCAACAACCTGTTAGGCACTGTTCCTGTTCGTAGACGTCGAGCCATGCCCTGGCAGAAGCTCTCCATTCAGGTCGGCCCCGACCGGGTCGCCGCGATCGAGGAAGAACTCGAGGCCGCCGGCGCCCTGTCGGTAACCGTCACCGACGCCGCGGACAGCCCCATCCTGGAACCACCGATCGGCAGCACGCCGCTGTGGCCGGACAATGTGATCAGCGGCCTGTTTCCCGCCGAGCAGGCACTTGCCCCGCTGATCCGTCACCTGCACGAAACGCTTGCGATACCCGAGGAGGCGCTGCGCCTGGAAACGCTGGAAGACCAGGCCTGGGAACGGGTGTGGATGGACGAATACCACCCCATGCGGTTCGGGCAGCATCTATGGATCGTGCCCAGCTGGTCGGAACCGCCCGACCCGGAAGCGGTCAACATCCTGCTCGACCCCGGCCTCGCCTTCGGCACCGGCACCCACCCCACCACCGCCCTGTGTCTGGAGTGGCTCGACGCCCATCCGCCGACAGGAAAGCTGGTCGTCGACTACGGCTGCGGGTCCGGCGTCCTGGCCATTGCCGCCCTGCGTCTCGGAGCGCGCCACGCCTGGGCAGTCGACATCGACCCGCAGGCGCTGACCGCCACGGAAGACAATGCGGACAAAAACGGCATCGCCGCCGGCAATCTCTACACGGCGGGCCCCGACGGCCTGCCGCCGATGCAGGCCGATCTGGTTATAGCGAATATCCTCGCCGGACCGCTGGTGGAATTGGCCCCCGAACTCACGCAGCTGCTCGCCCCCGGCGGCCGGCTGTTGCTAAGCGGGATCCTGGCCGAGCAGGCCGACGAGGTCCGGCGTGCCTACCCGGAGATCGATTGGCAGGCACACAGCGAACGCGAACAATGGGCCTGCCTGGCGGGACAGCGTAAAAAATCCTGATCCGGGGTCGGGTAGCGCTTGCCCACCCCATGACCTAAACCCGATACTAACGCCCCATGCACGCTCAATGCCCCAACTGCCACAGCATCTTCCGCATCACGCCGGAGCAACTGCGTACGGCGAACGGGCAGGTACGCTGCGGCGTTTGCCGGACCGTCTTCGACGGCAGGGCGGCCCATGTCGACGTGGGCGAAGAGGAACCGTCGCCGAGCCTGCGCGCCTCGCGCCGCAACCCCACCGCCGGCACCCCCCCGAAGGGAGCGCCGGACACCGCCGGCGAAGGCAGCTATCCGACGCTCAACCTGTTTCCCGAAAACGTTCCACCCGCCCTGCGCGAAGACATGGAAACGCCCCAACCCGCTGCGCGCAGCGGCACGCTGGGCACCGTATTCGGCGCACTCGCCAGCCTGCTGCTGATCGTCCTGCTGGGGGTGCAATACGCGTATTTTCACCGCGACAAGCTGGCCCAGTATCCCGAACTGCGCCCGACACTGAACGCCATGTGTGAGGTGACGGGCTGCAGCCTGCCGCCATTGCGCAACATCCAGGACATCGAGCTGCTCAGCCGCAACATTTATTCGCACCCCAACATTCCGCATGCGCTGATCATCACGGCCACGTTCGTCAACAACGCTCATTTCGCCCAACCCTATCCGCTGCTGCAGGTCAGTCTGTTCGATCTGCAGGGGAAGTTGCTCGCCATGCGGCGGTTCAAGCCGTCGGAATATCTGCAACCCGGCACCAACCCCAACGAACCCATGCAGCCCGGCTCGCCGGTCAACATCCGCCTCGAGGTATCCGACCCGGGCACCAACGCCCTGGCGTTCGAATTCAAATTCCTTTGATAAAGCGTGACGCAGGTCACTTTTCACCTGGCCAAGCTGTGACCAGCATCACTTTTTGACCATTCTGGGCCGGGGTAATATGACTGCGAGTCATCAATCAGGGCAGATGTCGCAGCCGCATCGTCATGCAACTCGGACCTTACATATTCGAAACACCGCTCGCCCTGGCGCCCATGGCCGGGGTAACCGACGCGCCGTTTCGAAATCTCTGCCGGCGACTAGGCGCGGATCTGGCGACTTCGGAAATGCTCACATCCGACAGGCGTTTATGGAACAGTGCAAAAAGCCGGACTCGCCTGCCCAGCGACGACGAGCCCGAACCGCGTAGCGTTCAGATCGCCGGGGCCGACCCGCACATGATGGCCGAGGCCGCACGCGCGAACGCCGCCCTGGGCGCCGAAATCATCGACATCAACATGGGCTGCCCGGCCAAGAAGGTCTGTAACCAGGCCGCCGGCTCCGCACTCATGCAGGACGTAGCCCGTGTCGAAGCGATCCTGCGCGCCGTGGTGGAGGCGGTGGACCTGCCCGTCACACTCAAGATGCGTACCGGTTGGGACAGAGACCATCGCAACGGCGTGGAGATCGCACAGATCGCCGAGACCGTCGGCATCCAGGCATTGGCCGTACACGGCCGCACGCGTGCCGACGACTATCGGGGCGAATCCGAATACGACACCATCCGCGCCATCAAGGCCGAGGTTTCCATTCCAGTACTCGCCAACGG
>JARRKE010000045.1 GCA_037388465.1 Gammaproteobacteria bacterium | reverse complement strand
ATCTAATGCGACTTGTGGTTCAGGGTGCGGGCTTCCAGCGCCGCGTCGTCGTAGGCCGCATCGATCGCGGCGATGAGCCGGTTCAGGGCCCGATAGCCCGCCGGGTCGGCATCCGCCTGCTGATAACTCAAGCGTAATGGTCCCAGGGCACGGACCAGGTCGGCCCGGTACACGCTTTGAGCCGCGTGCCGGATGGGTACCCAGTCGATCAGCATGCGCAGCAGCGGCGCGTAATAAGGATCGGGATGTTCGTCGGCCATGAGTCGTTGAAAGGTCCGTTCTTCGGAACCAGCCAGGATGCAGCCCCCGCAGTAGGTGTCGAGGCGTTTCAGCAGGGCACGGAATGTCATGTGTTCCGTCGGCAGGGCCTCCACGTCAGTCCCCTCTCTTGGGTTCCTTCAGATAAACGTCCCGCTGCGGGTAGGGGATGGTGATGCCCAGCGTCTTGAAGCCACGCCAGATGGCCAGATTGATCTCCGAACGGACGTTGTTGACCCCTTCCTCCGGGTCGCTGACCCAGAAACGCAGCTCCAGGTTGATGCCGTTGTCCCCGAAGCCCATCAGTCGGGCCACGGGCGGCGGATCGGCGAGCACGCGCGGATTCTCGCGGGCGGCATCCACCATCAGCTGCATGGCCTGTTCCGGGTCGTCCCGGTAACTGATCTGCACCGGCGCCTTGATGCGCACGTTGCGGTCCAGATAGCTCCAGTTGATGACCTGCGAGGTGATGAGGTTTTCGTTCGGGATCAGGGTGTCCACCCCGTCGCGATCGCGTACCACCACGTAGCGCGCCTGCATTTCCTGTATCCAGCCGAAACTGTTGCCGATGCTGATGACGTCACCAGGACGGATGGAACGGTCGAACAGCAGAATAAAGCCACTCACGAAATTGCTGGCGATGCGCTGCAGGCCGAGCCCAAGTCCTACGCCAAGCGCGCCGCCGAAGACGGTCAGTGCCGTCAGATCGATACCGACCGCGTTGAGCCCGACCAGGATGCCGAGGGCGAGTAGCAGGAACTTGGTCACCTTGGCGATGCCGAGGCGCATGCCCGCGCTGAGATAGGGCAGGCGCATCACACGGTGTTCCAGAAAGGTGGCCAGCCAATAGCTCAGGATCAGGAAGACCAGCAGCGAGACGCCGCCTTTGAGCAGCATGAGCAGGGTGAGGCGTGACTTGCCCAGTCCGATGCCGATGCTGTTAAGGGTGTCGGCGATGGCCGGCAGCCAGCCCAGCAGATACAAGGCGTAAACGGACCAGATGGTGATGGAGATAGTGGTTTCCAGGGCGCGTAGTGCCGGGCCCGGTGCAAAGAAGCGCCGCAGGGTGTAGACGAGCATGCGGATGCCGGCCAGCGCCAACAGCAGCGGGATGACGATATCCAGCAGTTGAGTCTGGTCGGCGTATGGCTGCAGCAGCGCGCGTCCCAGCAGCACCAGCAGCAGCATGGTGAGCGGGAATACGATCCGCTTGATGCCCCGCAGCGTCATGTCGCTCAGGGTGCGCTGGCGGTCTTCCCCCAGCCAGACCTTCAGATAGCCCGACCAGCGCCGGTCGATCAGCCATGCGATGGCGCCGGCCAGTACGATGACACCGAGCTGCAGCCAGACCTCGGGACGCGTGAGCCGGGTCTGCAATACCTCGAGGCCGGCGTTCAGCAGGTCAAGAGCGGACATCAGCAGGCGCCTCGTCTCGGACCGATTCGGTGCTGCTGCCCATGCCGTCGAGCCAGCCGCGGAATCGGGTCAGCAGCCACAGTCCGGGCAGGGCGAGAGCCGCGCACAGCAAAAAGAATGGCGCCCAGCCCAGGGCGGCGGCCATGTAGCCTGTGGGTGCGGCCAGCACGGCGCGCGGTATGCCCATCAGGCTGGTCAGCAGGGCGTACTGCGTCGCCGTGAACTCCTTGTTGGTCAGGTTGGCCATGAAGCCGATGAAGGCGGCCGTACCCATGCCGCCGGCAAAGTTTTCGAAGGCGATGACTGCGGCCAGCCAGCCGACCACCGGGCCGGTGTGGGTCAGCCAGGCGAATCCCGCGGTGGATATTCCCTGCAGCAGACCGAACACCCACAGGGAGCGGTAGTGGCCGATACGCATAATGGCGACCCCGCCGGCCACGCCGCCCAGTACCGTGGCCCAGAATCCGAACAGCTTCACCACCGCCCCGATCTCTTCCTTGCTGAAGCCCAACTGAAGATAAAACGGCGTGGTCATCGTGGTCGCCAGCTGGTCGCCGATCTTGTACAGCAGGATGAACAACAAAATCAGCAACGCGCTCTGGCGCCGGGTGAAAAAATCCACAAAGGGTTCGATAACCGCTTCGCGCAGGGTGGGGGGCGGCAGGATGTCGGTGTCCGGTTCCGGCGCGAACAGGGTGGTGAGCAGGCCCACGACCATCATCAGGCCCATGAGCGCGTAGGTAAGGGCGAAGCCGACATACTGCGCCAGGATCAGGCCGCCGCCGGAGGCGATCAGCATGGCCACCCGGTAGCCCCAGACATACAGCGAGGCGCCCAGACCCTGTTCGTCGTCGGCCAGCGATTCGCGCCGGTAGGCGTCGATCACCGTGTCCTGCATGGCGGACAGCAGTGCGACCAGAAAAGCGATCACGGCGACCAGGCCGAGATCATGCGTCGGGTCGGTCTGGCCGAGCAGGATGATTACCAGTGCAAGGAGCGCCTGCAGGCCCAGCAGCCAGCCGCGCCGCCGTCCCAGCAGCGGGGGCACGTAGCGGTCCATGAACGGCGCCCAGAGAAACTTGACGGTGTACGGCAGTCCGATCAGCGCGAACAGCCCGATTTCGCCCAGCGGTATGTGCGACTCGGTGAGCCAGGCCTGCAGGATCGTCAGTGTCAGCAGCAGGGGCAGACCCGAGGCGAAGCCCATCAGGGCCGCGACGATCATACGGCCGGTGAGGAATTCGCGCAGGATGGCTAGATAGGTGCGGGCCAAAGTCGATTAGTCCTGAGTTACTGCGACATCTTATCAAACGCTTCGAGAATGGGGCGCGTTCAGTGTGTTAGATTCTGAACGAACAGTCGAAGGATGGTTTATTCAAGGATGGATGTGCCCGTTCGGAAGAAGTTTCCGTCCCGTTGGCATCGATCGATGCGGCGCTGACGCACCCCAGGGGGCTCGAACGGGAAACGCTCTTCACGGGCCGCCCCGCTACCCAACTGTATGCCGATGATCAGGTCGTCGTGAAGATGCCCGGGTCAGAGGGGTGGTCATGAAGAAAACGCCAAATCGTAATCGATCGTGAGGGGAGCGTGGTCCGAAAAACGTTCGTCCTTGTAGACCGAAACATCCTGAACCTTGTCCTTGAGACCCGGCGTGATCACCTCGTAATCGATGCGCCAACCCACATTCTTGGCCCAGGCCTGGCCGCGGTTGGACCACCAGGTGTACTGGTCGGGTTCCTGGTTGACGACGCGAAAGGCATCGACGAAACCCACCTTGTCGAACAGTTCGTCCAGCCAGGCGCGTTCGTGGGGCAGGAAGCCCGAGTTTTTCTGATTGCTCTTCCAGTTCCTGAGATCGATTTCCTTGTGCGCGATGTTCCAATCGCCGCAGATGATGTATTCCCGGCGCTTGCGGCGCAGACCGCGCAGGTAGTCCATGAAATATTCCATAAAGCGCTCTTTGGAGGCCTGGCGCTCCTCACCGGCGGAGCCAGACGGGGCATACAGCGAGACCACGGACAGTTTGCCGAAACGTGCCTCGATGTAGCGGCCCTCACGATCGAATTCCTCGGCCCCCATGCCGGTGATGACCTCGTCCGGCTCCTTGAGCGCGTAGAGCGCGACGCCGCTGTAGCCTTTGCGCTCGGCATCAAAGTAATAGCAGTGATAGGGCTCCGGATAGAACAGGCCGTCGTCGAGCTGGTGTTCCTGGGCCTTGGTCTCCTGGATGCACACCACGTCGGCATGCTGTTTGGGAAGCCAGTCGAAAAAGCCCTTGCGGGCGGCGGCGCGGATGCCGTTGGCGTTGAGGGAAATGACTCGCATGGGGGAGATTCAGTCGTTTTGTTTGGTGTCGTGGGTTTCGGGTTCGGGCTTGATCAGGCTGATGATGCGCCAACCCGCTTCGGGACGCATGATGCCATCGGCGACGAAAACCTGCAGGCGCCCGCGCGGGGTGACCGCGAACAGGGGAATGACGCGGTCCTCGTGGCGCGCCAGGAAATCCACGAAACCGAATTCCTCGGTCAGGTTGGTGGTGCGGAACTCCGCTTCCTGGCCCAGCCAGCTGGCCAGCTTGGAATAACTGACGTCTTCGCCGAACAGCAGATAACCGCGCAGTTCGGAGGCTGCTTTGTGCTTTTCGCCGGCCCTTTTCTCCTGTGCGGTTTGCAGGCTGTAAAGCCGGTTGCGGCCGAATTCGTGCCGGTAGCGCAGCACTGCGAGGGAGTTGAGTTCGGCCAGCGGCGACACGGCCATGAGCCGGCCGATGCCGACCAGGTCCAGATGGCGATCGGCGTGTTCCGAGACCGGATTGCCGTAGTACGTCTTGAGGCCTTCCATGCGCGCGGTGCGGATGTACTCCCAGTTGCCGTCGGCCAGTATCACCGGAAAGTCCTGTTCGGCCAGGGCATGGGCGATGGCGCGCGCCACGGGATTGGCGCCGATGAGCAGTACCCCGTTGGGTTCGGGTTCGGAGACCTTCAACAGGCCGGCGATCCAGCGCGTGCTCATGCTGTAGACCACCACCGTGCCGATGATGATCAAAAATGTGAGCGGCACCAGCTGCAACGCGTTGGGTACGCCGTTTTCATCCAGGCGCAGCGCGAACAGTGCCGAGACGGCCGCCGCGACGATGCCGCGCGGCGCGAACCAGCCGATCAGCAGGCGTTCGCGCCAGCTGAGGTTGGAACCCAGGGTGGCGAGCCCGACGCTCAACGGCCGGGCGATCAGCAGTACGGCGGCCAGCACACCCAGTGCCGGCAGGCCGAGGGCCTGCAGGTCGTGCAGGCTCAAGCGCGCGGCGAGGATGATGAACAGGCCGGAAATGAGCAGCACGCTCAGGCTTTCCTTGAAGTCGAGCAGATCCTCGGTGTGCACCCCGCGCATGTTGGCGAGCCACATCCCCATGACGGTCACGGCCAGCAACCCGGATTCCTGCTGCAGGACGTTGGAGAGCGTGAACACGCCGAACAGGGTGAGCAGGGTGGCCACGTTGATCAGGTAATCGGGCACCAGGTAATGGCGCAACACCATGCCCCACAGGTAACCGGCGAGCGCGCCGCTGATCCCGCCGATGCCTATCAGCTTCACGAATGCCCACAGGGTGAGGGCCAGCGCATGTTCGGTTTGCTGTGCGACGATGAACTCGAAGACCAGCACCGCGACGAGGGCGCCGATGGGATCGATGACGATACCCTCCCAACGCAGCACGTTGGCCACCTTGGCCGTGGGGCGAACGCTGCGCAGCATGGGCAGGATGACCGTCGGTCCGGTCACCACGGTGATGCCGCCGAACAGCAGGGCGAGGGTCCAGTCGAAATCCATCAGCAGCCGGGCCGCCAGGGTGGTGACCGCCCACGAGGCGAGCATGCCGACGGTGATCAGATTGCGCACCACGCCTTCCAGGCCGCGGATCTCGGGCAGGCGCAGGGTCAGGCTGCCTTCGAACAGGATGATCGCGACCGAAAGCGAGACGAAGGGAAACAGCAGATCGCCGAACAGTCCCTGGACGTCCAGCCAGCCGGTGACGGGGCCGGCCACGATGCCGGCCAGCAACAGGAACAGAATGGCTGGCAGGCGCAGCCACCAGGCGACCCACTGGGCGGCCAGGGCGATCAGGCCGATGGCGGTCAGCGCAACAAGGATGTGTTCATGCATGCGAAGTGGACACGGCCGGCTTGAGCGTAGGTTGGGCGTACTCTAGCATGCCCCCTGTTTCATACTTCGGTGCCCCGACCCATGCAGCCCTACCAGCAGCAGTTCCTCGAATACGCCATCGAGCGCGGCGTGTTGCGCTTCGGTGAGTTCACCCTCAAGTCCGGGCGCAAGAGCCCGTATTTCTTCAATGCGGGTTTGTTCAACACCGGCGCCGCGCTGGATCGGCTGGGTCAGTGGTACGCCCAGGCCATCGTCGCCTCGGGGATGGAGTTCGACATGCTCTTTGGTCCCGCCTACAAGGGCATTCCGCTGGCCGCCGCCACCGCCGTGGCGCTCGCCGGCCGTCATGGACGCGACCTGCCGTGGTGTTTCAACCGCAAGGAGGCCAAGGATCACGGCGAGGGTGGCAACTTGGTGGGCGCACCTTTGGCCGGGCGCGTGTTGATCATCGACGACGTCATCACCGCCGGGACCGCGATCCGCGAATCCGTGGCCCTGATCCGCGATCAGGGGGCCGAGCCGGTTGGTGTGGCGATCGCCCTGGACCGCCAGGAGCGCGGCAAGGGCAGTCTGTCCGCCATCCAGGAGGTGGAACGGGATTACGGGTTGCGCGTCGTCAGCATCGCCTGTCTGGACGATCTGCTCGAGCTGCTGCGTGAACGTGCTGACGCCGGCGAGGTGCTGCCGGCGGTCGAGGCCTACCGCGCCGAGTACGGCATTTGAGCACGAGCCGTCGGCGGCCTCAGCCGATGATGAGCTTGATACCGATCACCAGGGTGACGAATTCGTATCCGCGCTTGATCCAGCGGTTGCCCTTCGCGATCGCGAGGTGCGCCCCGAGGTAGCCGCCGATCAGCGAACCGGCGAGCAGGGCGGGAATCCAGCTCCATTGGATCGATCCCAGCATGCCGAGCGTGATGGCGCCGGCGCCGTTCCAGAACAGCCCCACCATCACCAGCGTGTACGCCACAGCGCGCCGGTAGTCGAGGCCGAACCAGCGCACCAGCCACAAGGTGGTGAACAGGCCGGTGCCGGAGGTCAGCGAGCCGTTCAGGAAACCGATGCCGAACAGAATCGTGCCGCCGATCAGGTAACCGCTCGGGTCGCGGTGGCTTGGCGTGTGGGTCTGGCCCAGGGTCGGCTTGAACACCGAATACAATCCCAGGCCGGCGGTGAGCAGGCCGAGCGCGATTTCCGCCGCCCGTCCCGGCACCTGCAGAATCACGCTCGCACCCAGCAATACCCCGGGTATTCCCGATACCAGCAGCAACAGGACGAACCCGCGCTGCAGTCCCCCTTCGCGCAAATGGCGCAGGGTGGCGCCGACGCCCAGCGCCACGCTGGCCAGTTTGTGCGTGGCCAGCGCGATTCCGAACGGCAGGCCCAGAAAGATCAGCGCCGGCAGCTGGATCAGCCCTGCCCCGCCCCCGGCGAAGGCCGAGAACATATTGGCGAACAGCGAGATAACGAACAGCAGAAGTTGGTTGGTAATATCCACGGGCCGCTTGTGGGTGGTGGAAGGGCTGACCTATAGTAGGAACCGCAAGCTTGGCCAACCCGCAAATTCGCGGCTCACCCGCTTGAGGAGGTTGAGGATTATGCCATCAAAGGCGCTTGCCGCCGCCCTGCTGCTGCCGCTGGTGCTGCCCGGCGTTGCCGCAGCCAAGTTCTACCGCTGGGTGGACGCGAATGGGAATGTGCATATAAGCGATACCCTGCCGCCCGAGGCGGCGCACGATTACAAGGTCGAGGTGATGGATTCGGCGGGCGACGTGGAAACGACCGTGGGTCCGGCACCCACCAAGGCGGAACTGGAAAAAAGGGCGCAGCAGAAAAAGGCGAAGGAGCAGGCCAGCGTGGATGCCGAGAAACAGCGTCGGCTGGATCAGATCCTGTTGCAGACCTTCACCACGGTCGAGGATCTCGAGCGTGCACGTGACGACCGTCTCGGTCTGGTTGACACCAACATCAAGATCGCCCAGGAAAAGGTGACCAGCATCAAGTCACAGCTCGGGTCGGTGGAGGCACGGCTGAAAAAACATCCGGATAACCAAAACCTCAACGAACAGGTCATGAACTTGAAGAACGCGCTGGCCGACAACGAGGATTACCTGCATCAACAGCAGCAGGTGCGAGGGGATATCGTCAAGAAATTCAAGCACGACATCGCGCGCTTCAAGGAGCTGAAGGCCGAGCAGGCAAAAGAAAAGCAGGCCAAGCAACAGCAACAGCAGCAGCAATAGGCCCGCCTTGCCCGGGGCGGGGCCGTTCAGCCTCTGATCAGGGTGCCGATGCCCTGATCGGTGAACAGTTCCAGCAACACGGCGTGTTCGATACGACCATCGATGATATGGGCGGTTTTGACCCCGGACTGGATGGCGTCCATCGCGCAACCGATCTTGGGCAGCATTCCGCCGTGAATGGTGCCGTCGGCGATCAAACGGTCGACGTCCTCGGTGCCGAGTCCCGTGAGCAGCCCACCTTCTCCGTCCAGTACGCCGGTGGTATTGGTCAGCAGAATCAGTTTTTCCGCACCCAGCACCGCCGCCATCTTGCCGGCCACCAGATCCGCATTGATGTTGTAGGAGGCGCCGTCCTCGCCGACCCCGACCGGGGCGATGACCGGGATGAAGCCGCTGCGATCCAGCATGTGCACCAGGGAAGGGTCGATGGCGGCGACTTCGCCGACGTGTCCCAGGTCGATGATCTCCGAGGCCTGAAGTTCCGGGTTGGTGCGGTTCAGCGTCAGCTTGCGGGCCCGGATCAGCGCCCCGTCCTTGCCGGTGAGGCCGACCGCATGGCCGCCGTACTGGTTGATCAGGTTGACGATCTCCTTGTTCACCAGGCCCCCCAGCACCATCTGCACCACGTCCATGGTCTCGCGGTCCGTGACCCGCATGCCTTCGACGAAGGTGGATTCCTTGCCCAGCTGAGTGAGCAGCTTGCCGATCTGCGGACCGCCGCCGTGCACCACCACCGGGTTCAGCCCCACCTGCTTGAGCAGCACGATGTCACGTGCGAAGCCGTGCTTGAGGTTTTCGTCCACCATGGCGTTGCCGCCGTACTTGATGACGACGGTCTTGCCGGAAAAGCGCTGGATATAGGGCAAGGCCTCGATGAGGACCGAAGCGACCCGGGTGGCGTCTTGTTGGTTCATGGTGCCGGTAGGAATCTGTCTCGTTCTGGTTGAAGCAAGTTTACGGTTTTGCGGTTCGGGTTGCGCGCCGATATGCCGGAGCCGCCGGCCCGTAAGTCGTGCCCGGCCATCGGCGAGGACGGCTGTCGTGTTAGTGGCGGCCCGACGAGCCGAAGCCGCCTTCGCCCCGGTGGCTGGCTTCGAAATCCTCGACGATGTCGAATTCGGCCTGAACGACTGGCACGAACACGAGCTGGGCAATGCGTTCGCCGGGTTTGATGGTGAAGCTCTCCTGGCCGCGGTTCCAGGTCGAGACGAACAACTGTCCCTGGTAGTCGGAGTCGATCAGCCCCACCAGGTTGCCGAGCACGATGCCGTGCTTATGGCCGAGGCCGGAACGCGGCAGGATGGTGGCGGCCAGCCCCGCGTCGCCGATATGGATGGCGATGCCGGTGGGAATGAGTTCCGTCTGTCCCGGTGCCAGGATCAGGGCTGTGTCCAGACAGGCGCGCAGGTCCATGCCGGCCGATCCGGGGGTGGCATAGCCGGGCAGGGGGAATTCATCCCCGATGCGGGGGTCGAGGATTTTGACTTCGATCTTCTGCATGTTGCTGTGGCTCAGGTGGCAAGGGTGAGATGTGGCGCACGCCCGTTGCGCATGCGCTCCGCGATCAGTCTGACGAGGTCACGGGCCAGACGCTGTTTGCTGGCGCGCGGGAAGGATTGTTGGCCACCGGGCCAGATCACTTCCAGAGCATTGTCGTCCTGATCGAACCCCAGGCCGTGGCCGACGCGATTGGCAATCAGCATGTCGGGACGCTTGCGACGCAGTTTTTCCTGCGCGTGCTCGAGCAGGTGCTCGGTCTCGGCGGCGAAACCGACCACATAGGGACGCGAGGTACGCACAGCCACCTCGGCGAGAATATCCGGGTTGCGGGCCAGTTCGACCGTCAGGGTGTCGGTGTTCTTTTTCAGCTTTTGCGGCGCGCGCTGAATCGGCCGGTAGTCGGCCACGGCGGCCGCGGCAATGAACAGGTCGCAGCCCTCGATGTGCTGCATGACGGCGGCCCGCATCTCCAGCGCATCCTGCACGTCGACACGCCGTACCCCTTCCGGGGTGGGCAGATTGACCGGCCCCGCGACCAGGATCACGTCCGCGCCCGCCTCGTGTGCGGCCCGCGCCAGGGCAAAGCCCATCTTGCCCGAGCTGTAGTTGCTCAGATAGCGCACAGGGTCCAGCGCCTCGCGCGTCGGCCCGGCGGTGATCACCACCTTTTTGCCGCCCAGTTCGCCGGTGTGGAAAACCTCTTCCAGCTGCGTGACGAGTTCGTCCGGTTCCTGCATGCGCCCTTCACCCTGTTCGCCGCAGGCCTGCGCACCGGAACCCGGCCCCAGCATCTGCACGCCCTGGGCAAGCAGGATTTCGCGATTGGCTTGCGTGGCCGGATGGTCCCACATTACCCGGTTCATCGCGGGCGCCACCAGTACCGGCGCTTCCGTCGCCAGGCACAGGGTGGCCAGCAGGTCATTGGCCATGCCGGCGGCGAGGCGGGCCATGAAGTCGGCGCTGGCCGGCGCCACCAATACCGCATCCGCCCAGCGGGCCAGCTCGATGTGTCCCATACCGGCCTCGGCCGCGGTATCGAACAGGTCGGTGCGCACCGCTTCTCCGGACAGCGCCTGGAAGGTCAGCGGCGTGACGAATTCGGTGGCCGCTCGGGTCATGACCACGCGCACCTCGGCGCCCGATTTTTTCAGCAGGCGCGTCAGTTCGCAGGCCTTGTAGGCGGCAATGCCGCCGGTGACCCCGAGCAGAATACGTTTGTATGCCAGTGCGGACATGGGGATAAGTGTATCAGAGCGCACGAAATCGGTGCGTGAGGCACGTCACAGGTGCGAATTCGCCGACCGGGCTGCATCCGCCAGGCGGAGCGCCGCGTATATCGGGATGAGGGCGCTGACTTGGTCGACGTCCAATCCATTCATCATTCACCTTGAAGGGGGAAGTAACGTATGAAGCCTGCAAACTGTGTCGCCCGTTCGGCTGCTGCCGCCGTGATCGCCCTGAGTCTGGGCGGACTTGCACAAACCGCCGCTGCGGCCGAGAAACCCATGGAACCGTGCTACGGCATCGCCAAGGCGGGCAAGAACGACTGTGCCACGGGCAAGAACGCCTGCGCCGGCACCAGCAAGGTCGATCGCGATTCCAATGCCTTCATTCTGTTGCCCAAAGGCATTTGCGAAAAGATCGCCGGCGGCAGCCTGAAGGCCGGTGGCTGAAGTCATGACCCATCCCGGGCCTTCCAAAGCAGTGCCGATTCTCGCGTGCGCGGGAATCGGCCTGCGTGCGGGGCATCACGAAACGTTTGTGGCGCGGCGGCCCGCGGTCGGTTTCCTGGAGGTTCACAGCGAAAATTTCTTCGCGCCGGGCGGTCCGTTGCCGGCGCTGCTCGACGACCTGCGCGCGGATTATCCGTTGTCTTTTCACGGTGTCGGCCTCTCGCTGGGGTCTACGGATGTGCTGGACGAGCGTCATCTGGGGCATTTGAAAACCCTCGTCGATCGTTTCGAGCCGGGCCTGGTTTCGGAGCACCTGTGCTGGAGCAGCCTGGACGGCGTGCATTACAACGACCTGCTGCCGTTGCCGTTTACCGAACAGGCTATAGCCCATTGCGCGGATCGCATTGTGCGTGTGCAGGATGCGCTGGACAGGCAGATCCTGATCGAGAACGTATCGGCCTATGCCGGCTTTGCTGAAAGCGACATGCCTGAATGGGTATTCCTGGTGGAGACCGCGCGCCGGGCCGGGTGCGGCATTCTGCTCGATGTGAACAACGTGTTCGTGAATGCGCACAATGCCGGTTTTGATGCCGACGCCTATCTGGACGCCGTGCCCGGCGAGTTGGTCCGGGAGGTGCATCTCGCCGGGCATACCCGTGCGCAACACGCGGATCGTGAATTGCTGGTGGACACCCACAATCGTCCTGTGGCCGCACCCGTATGGGCACTGTACGAACGGCTGATACGCCGTATCGGCGCACGCCCCACGCTGATCGAATGGGACGTGGACCTGCCGCCGCTGGATACGCTGCTGCAGGAAGCCCGTCGCGCCGACGATGTGCTGGAGAGGCATCCGCATGACCGGGCTGCATGACCAACTGGCCGGTTTCGCACGCGCCATCGACGCAGGCGAGCCGCTCGGGCACATCGGGCCGCGGACCGGGCTCGACGTCTACGCTGCCGCTTGGCGGGAAAACCGGGTTACCGCACTGGCGTTGACCTACGCCACGGTGCGCGCCCTGACCGGCGAGGCGTTTTTTCAGGCTATGGCGACGCGCTTTGCCGAATCCCACCCCTCGCGTTCCGGCAACCTGGACGACTACGGCCGCGGGTTTGCGGATTTCATTTCGACCTATGAGCCGGTTGCCGGCCTGCCCTATCTGGGCGACTGCGCACGCCTGGACTGGTTGTGCCAGGAAAGCCTGCTTGCTCCTGATGCGGTCTGTGCGCCGCTGGATGCGCTCACCAGTCTGCCGGAGGCGGCCTATCCCGGGCTGCGTTTTGCATTGCACCCCGCGTTGCGGCTGCTGCGGTCGGACTATCCGGTATTTCGCATCTGGCGCCTTTGCCAACAGCCGGACGGGGAGGGCGAAGCGGTGTCGTTGGACGCCGGCGGCGAATCGGTGGCCGTGGCGCGCGACGGCGGGCGGGTGGCGGTTTGGTGCCTGCAGCCGGCCGAGTACGCCTTCGTCGGGTCCCTGGAACAAGGCTGCAGAATCGAGGCGGCCTGGGAGACCGCGCGCGCGAAGGACGCCGATTTTGCACCCGACCGGATCCTGTCCTGGCTGGCTGCATCCGGATTGATCGTCGCCTGGCAGACGGGCGATCTGTAACCGAATCCCTTCCCTCAAGGAGACCTATCCATGTTTCTGATCACCCCTGTGCAGTCCGTGTACCACCGCCTGACGGCCCTGCTGGAATGGCTGGCGCCGGTGGGCGACCTGTTGCTGCGGCTCTGGGTGGCGCGGGTGTTTTTCATGTCGGGGCTGACCAAGACCGACAATTTCGACGCCACCATCGGCCTGTTCACCTATATCTATCACGTTCCCCTGCTGCCGCCCGCGGTGGCGGCCTATCTGGGCACTGCCACCGAGCTTTCCATGCCGGTGCTGCTGGCGCTGGGACTGGCCGGCCGTCCCGCGGCGATCATCCTGTTCGTCTTCAACATCATCGCGGTGATTTCCTTCCCCGGCCTGTCGCCGGATGGAGTGGAACTGCACATGATGTGGGGGCTGATGCTGCTGGTGATCGTGCTGCGCGGGCCGGGCAAGCTGTCGCTGGATACCCTGCTGGAACGTTATCTTCCGGCACTGCACCGCGCCTGAGTAGGGTTACGGCTATCGCCAACGTCCGGGGCGGTAGGTCCATTCCCCGTGGCGGCGTTCATGCCAGCGACCCGGCGCCCATTTGGCATTCGGGTGCGGGCGGTGCGCCCAATGACCGCCGTTCCAGACCCAGCGGTCCCGCCACATCCAGTGGCCCTGTATCCAGACAGCGTCGGGATAGGGTGGGTGACCGATGACCTCGACCCGTGCAGGCGGGGGCGCCGAGTGGACGACAATGACCCCGCCGGCGGCCACGGACGGTGAGGGTTCTGTTGCACAAGCGGTCAAAGACAATGCGGTGACGGTGGCCAGCAGCAAGGTGCGCATCGGTATCCTGGTCATGAAGCGGCTCCGGGGCGGGGATGACATATCTGATTCTCGACCATGATGGCGGATTCCGCACCCTCACCGCGATCCATACCTTTTCGCTGCCATCCCGCTCTGCTAGCCTGTGGCCGCATGCATCCCAGGGAGGTGGGAGATATGTCGATCAGGGACTGGCCGGCGGACGAGCGTCCGCGTGAAAAACTGCTGGGCCGCGGCCCGGGGGCGTTATCCGACGCTGAGTTGCTAGCGATCTTTTTGCGCACCGGAGTGGCGGGCAAAAGCGCGGTTGATCTGGCGCGCGAACTGCTGGATGTCTTCGGCGGCTTGCGCGCGATGCTGGAGGCCGACCTCGGTCGATTCACCGCCGCCAAAGGCCTGGGCGAGGCCAAGTACACCCAGCTGCAGGCCGTATTGGAAATGGCGCGGCGCTACCTGGAAGACGAGATCCGGCGCGGCGTGACGCTGGAGAATCCCACGCAGACCGTGAACTACCTCATGTCGCGGCTGCGACACCACCCTCACGAGGTCTTCGCGGTGCTGTTTCTGGACAACCGGCACCGCGTCATCGATTACGAACCCCTGTTCACCGGCACCATCGACGGGGCCAGCGTCCATCCGCGTGAGGTTGTCAGGCGGGTGCTGCATCACAACGCCGCCGCCGTGATCCTGGCGCACAATCACCCCTCCGGCGTCGCCGAGCCCAGCCAGGCCGACGTCTCGCTGACCCAGCGGCTCAAGGACGCGCTGGCGCTGATCGACGTGCGCGTGCTCGACCACATCGTCGTTGGGGACAACGCGGTCTCGCTGGCCGAGCGCGGGCTGCTATAGCCTCAACTGTCGCGCATCTCCCCGCCCGGGTCGCCACTGGCTTTACGCTGCACGAGAAAGTAGGTGATCCCCACGGCAAGTACGGCGCCGATGATCAGCCCGTAGGTCCACGCCCATTGCTCCAGGTGTCCGCTGCTCTCGACCGGGATGATGATGAGCTGGCGCAGCAGGGTGATGAGCGCCGCTTCGATGAAGACCACCACGGAAAAATGACCGGTACGCATGTAGCGCACCTCGGCCGAGATCAGCGAGGACAGGACCCACAGGATGAACAGATTGCCCAGGGACTGGAGAAAGCCGTTGCTGACGTTGCCTGAGCGGACGGTATCGATAACATCGGCGCAGAACTGCCAGACCAGCAGCAGGCTGGCCACCAGCAAGGCAAGTGCGATGAAGGCGTGCAACAGCCGGTTGGCTGTCTCCATGATCGCTTCGAACCAATGTGACCGCATGGGTTTCTCCTTGCGTTGCGGGTCATGTACCGGTGGCCAATGGAGATGTTAACGGATGGCGGCAGCCGTTAGGTAAGTGCATGTTTCCCTATTGCTTTGTCTGTGTCACGTAGTGTTCTCGCTGGTGGGGCGTGGTCTGCTGTAAGCTAATAGCGAGAAACAGGTTCATTACCATGCCTTACGCACCCTTGCCCGAACAGGGGCCTTCCGGCCCCGATGAGGCCGCCACGCCGTTGTTATTCCTGGTCGCCGCCCTGCTGGCCGGGCTGGCGGGCTATGTAAACGCCGTCATGCTGAGTTATGCAGGCATGCCCGTCAGCCACATGAGCGGACCGGCAACCGAGCTGGGCATCGACCTGGGTCGGTTCAATCCGCAGAACTTTCTGTTGCTGGCCGGCATCATGGTCGGCTTCATGCTCGGCGCCATGTTCAGCGGTCTGATGGTCGCCTCCACCGTGCTGCGTCCCGGACGGCGTTACGGCGTGGCGCTGCTCATCGAAGGGCTGCTGCTCAGCGTTGCAGCCGTATTTGCAGTCAGTGCGCATCCACATCTGGCCCTGGTCGCCGCGGCGATGGCCTGCGGCCTGCAGAATGCGCTGGCCGCCAGTTATCGCGGCCTGACCCTGCGCACCACCCACGTTACCGGCATCGTCACCGATATCGGGGTATTGCTGGCGCACCGGCTGCGCCATAAACGGATCAAGACCTGGAAACTGATGCTGCTGGTGGTAATCCTGGCCGGCTTCATCGTTGGCGGCATCGCCGGTGTCGTCATGTTCCTCAACTGGGGGGCGCATGCCTTGAGTTTCGCCGCCGGATTCTGCCTGTTGATCGCGATCGGTTACCTGCCACGCGAAGAGAATGCGGGGTGATCGAAGGCGGCTGCCATTGCGGTGCCTGCCG
>JARRKE010000044.1 GCA_037388465.1 Gammaproteobacteria bacterium | reverse complement strand
AGAATCCGCGGTACATCCGGCCGGGATTGAGGATGCCGGCCGGGTCCAGGGATTGTTTGACGCGCTGGTGGTATTTCATCAGCGCCGGGGCGAGGGGATGAAAGATATCGCCGTTACGGGCGCCGCCACGAAACAGCGTGGCGTGCCCCCCGAGTGCACTTACGCGACGGCGTATTTCTGTGCTATCCGCATCGCTTTTCAGCCAGCGCAGGCCGCCATCCCATTCGATAAGCTGCTCGCCTGGCAGGTCGATGGGCGCTGTAGCCGGCGGCACCGACAGGCGCCACAGCGGGCGTGGGTCGTCGAAGAAATCGTGGCGGTGTTCGCGGATGCTGTCCCACAGGCCTTCGGCCTCATCGACCGCGTCGCCCTGGATGACGGCCTGCGCGGATTCCAGCGCAATGTCGCCGCCGCACAGGCGCACGTACAGCGCCTCGCCGTCGTGGCAGGTCGCCGTGATGGTGACAGGCAGATGCGCCCAGTGCGTCATCAGTTCCAGCGCCTGCCTGGCGCTGACTTCATGGCGCAGGGTGAGATGCCGTGGCGGGCGCGGCCGGAGTTTGACGGTGATCTCCAGCAGCACGCCCAACGTGCCCTGCGCGCCGACCATAAGACGGGACAGGTCGTAGCCCGCCACGTTCTTCATGACCTGGCCGCCGAAGTGCAGGTCCTCACCCCGGCCATTGAGAATGCGCGCGCCCAGGACAGCGTCGCGCACCGACCCCGCATAGGCGCGGCGAGGTCCGGACAGGCCGGTCGCCACGGCACCGCCAAAGGTGGCGGTCGGACCGAAATGCGGCGGTTCGAACGGCAACTGCTGACCGTGCTCGTCGAGCAGCGATTCGATGGCGCTCAACGGTGTTCCGGCGCGCGCGGTGATGAACAGCTCGGTCCGTGCTCGTCGAGCAGCGATTCGATGGCGCTCAACGGTGTTCCGGCGCGCGCGGTGATGAACAGCTCGGTGGGTTCGTGGGCGATCACGCCGCTGTGGCCACGCATATCGAGTTCGCGTTCGGCCTGTACCGGATAACCGTAAAAGGCCTTGGTGCCGCCGGCACGGATGCGCAGCGGTTCACCCTGCGCCTGGGCGTCCCTTACGGCAGCCTGCAGATCCCCGGTGAGGTCGTTGTCGGTCATCCCGGTCATGGTGACGTGCTCAGAAACGGGGCAGGTCGGGATGCGACAGCTGGCCGTGATGGACGTGCATGGCGCCGAATTCGGCGCAGCGATGCAGGGTGGGCACTGCCTTGCCCGGATTGAGCAGTCCCTGCGGATCGAAGGCGGCTTTGACGGCGTGGAACTGGGTCAGCTCGGCGGGCTGAAACTGCACGCACATCTGATTGAGCTTTTCCATACCCACGCCGTGCTCGCCGGTCACCGTGCCGCCGACCTCGACGCACAGTTCCAGGATGCGGCCGCCCAGGTCTTCGGCCTTTTCCAGCTCGCCGCTCCGGTTGGCATCGTAAAGAATCAGCGGATGCAGATTGCCGTCGCCTGCATGGAATACATTGGCAACCCGCAGGCCGGTTTCCCGGGACATTTCGTCGATGCGGGCCAGAACTGTGGCCAGGTGGCGGCGCGGGATGGTGCCATCCATGCAGTAGTAATCGGGCGACAAACGGCCCACGGCGGGGAAGGCCGCCTTGCGCCCCAGCCAGAAGCGCTGGCGCTCCTCTTCATCCTTGGCGGTGCGCATCTCGGTGGCGCCACTGTTCAGCAGCAGGTCGTGCACCTGCATGATCTCTTCCGAGACCTCGGCATTGGTGCCGTCCAGTTCGCAGAGCAGGATGGCCTCCGCTTCAGTCGGATAGTCCGCGTGCACAAAGGCCTCGGCCGCGCGGATGGCGGGATTGTCCATCATCTCCAGCCCGGCGGGGATGATGCCGGAGGCGATGATGTCGGCGACGGCGTTGCCGGCGCGCTCCAGGCTGTCGAAGGCGGCAAGCATGACCTGGGCGCGGTCGGGTTTGGGAATCAGCTTGACCGTGACTTCCACGATCACGCCGAGCATGCCCTCTGAACCGTTCATCAGCGCCAGCAGGTCGAAGCCGGCCGCATCGGGCGCCTTGGAGCCGATTTCCAGCAGTTCGCCCTCGATGGTCAGCAGCTTGACGGCCAGCACGTTGTGCACGGTCAGGCCGTATTTGAGGCAGTGCACGCCGCCCGAGTTTTCCGCTACGTTGCCGCCGATGGAGCAGGCGATCTGTGAGGAGGGGTCGGGTGCGTAGTACATGCCATGCGGCGCGGCGGCCTCGCTGATCGCCAGATTACGCACCCCGGGTTGTACCCGGGCGCAGCGGTTGGGGACGTCGATCTCCAGGATGCGGTTGAACTTGGCGAGGCTGAGCAGCAGGGCGTCTTCGCGCGGCAGGGCGCCGCCTGACAGGCCGGTGCCGGCGCCGCGCGCGATGACGGGGACTTCGAGTTCGTGGCAGGCGCGCAGGATGGCCTCGACCTGGCCGATATCTTCCGGCAGCGCGACGGCCATCGGCACCTGACGGTACGCGGCCAGGCCGTCACATTCATAGGGACGCAGGTCCTCCGCCTCGGTCAGGATGGCCGGGGCGGGCAGGATCTCACGCAGCCGGGCCAGCAATGCGGCACGGCGGGCGGGATCGACGACCGCTTTCTCCTCCACAAATACGCTCATCAGTTCTTTTGTATTGCTTCTGATCGCACTATACCACCGCCCCCGGACGCTGCATTCGGGAACAATTACGCATCATGAAGCTGCATTCGGGAACAATTACGCATCATGAAAGTCTAGCTAAAGGCGCGGGACATGCCCGCACGGCGATGGGGTTCGCCGCGGATATTCCGGAACCGCCCAAGGGGGGCTGATAACTCCTGTTGAACCGGGTCATATGGCCAGCCGGCGTCGTGCCGTCGATTGGCGGTGCGTTCCCGGCATGGGCATACTGTGGCTTACGCCCGGACTTCCCGTGACAATCCGAACAACAGGAGGGGTGTCTTGTTTCAATTTCTCGCCATTGCCGCGGGTGGCGCGATCGGCGCAATCCTGCGTTTTCTCGCCTCCGCCGGCGTGTATCAGCTGGCCGGCCGGGGGTTCCCCTGGGGCACCTTGTTCGTCAACGTCCTGGGTTCCCTGACCATGGGGTTCCTGAGCATCCTGATGGTGGAGCGCCTGAATCTCAGTCCCGAATGGCGCGCCGCCGTGCTCACCGGAGGGCTGGGCGCCTTTACCACCTTCTCGACGTTCTCGCTCGAGACCATGGCCCTGTTCGAACAGGGAGAAATCATCAAGGCCGGAACCAACATGCTGGTGAGCGTGGTGATCTGCGTGATCGCGTGCTGGGTCGGTCTGCTGCTTGGGAGGCAGGTATGAAGGTCAAGGTTGCCCGTGTGTATCTGAGTGAACACGCCAAGGTTCACGAAAAATTGATGAACTTCCTGCACGATGAGGCCAAGGTCAGCGGGGCGACCCTGTTCCGCGGTATCAGCGGCTTCGGACGCAGCGGCCATGTCCATACCGCCTCGCTGCTGGAACTCTCGCTCGACCTGCCAGTGGTGGTGGAGTTCTTCGACTCGCCGGAGCGGGTCAGCGAGGTCATCGCCCAGCTGCGGGATTTCATCGAACCCCTGCACATCCTGTTGTTCGACGCGGAGCTGGTTTAACCAACCGGCCGTGCCAAAGCGGCGAGAGGCGTAGTAAACTGTCGCGCGGCCGTGGGGCTACCACGGCCGCTTTTTTTCGTCCGCCCAACTGAGACAAGACTGACGTTCCCCATGCTCGACCCGAAACTGCTGCGTAACGAAATCGATACCGTCGCCGAGCGGCTGCGTCCGCGTGGATTTGAACTCGACACCGCGCGGTTCAATGAACTCGAGGCGGAGCGCAAGGCGCTGCAGGTCGAGACCCAGGAGCTGCAGAACACCCGCAATGCGCGTTCCAAGGAGATCGGCAAGGTCAAGGCGCAGGGCGGCGATATCCAGCCGCTGCTGGACGAGGTCGCAGGGCTGGGTTCCGAACTCGATGCCCGCAAGGCGCGCCTCACCGAGGTGCAGACCGCGCTGGACGACATGATGCTCGGCATCCCCAACCTGCCGCACGAGAGCGTGCCGGTCGGGGCGGGCGAGGACGACAACGTCGAAGTCCGCCGCTGGGGCGAGCCCCGGTATTTTGATTTCGAGCCGCGCGACCATGTCGATCTCGGCGCCCTGGCCGGCGGGCTGGACCTCGAGGCCGCCGCCAAGATCTCCGGCGCGCGCTTCGCCGTCATGACCGGTTCTGTGGCGCGGCTGCACCGCGCGCTGATCCAGTTCATGCTCGACGTGCACACCCGCGAGCACGGTTACACCGAGGCCTACGTGCCCTATCTGGTCAATGCCGACAGCCTGCGCGGCACCGGCCAGTTGCCGAAGTTCGAGGAAGACCTGTTCAAGGTGCCGGGCGACAACGATTTTTATCTGATCCCCACCGCCGAGGTGCCGGTCACCAACCTGGCGCGCGACGAGATCCTGCCCGACGATGCCCTGCCCAGGAAGCTGGTGGCGCATACGCCGTGTTTTCGTTCCGAGGCGGGTTCGCACGGCAAGGATACCCGCGGCCTGATCCGCCAGCACCAGTTCGAAAAGGTCGAGCTGGTGCAGTTCGTGCGCCCGCAGGACTCCTGGGACGCGCACGAGGAGCTCACCGGTCACGCCGAAACCATCCTGCAGCGCCTGGACCTGCCTTACCGCGTGGTGGCGCTGTGCACCGGCGATCTCGGTTTTTCCGCGGCCAAGACCTACGATCTCGAGGTGTGGCTGCCGGCACAGGACACCTATCGCGAGATCTCGTCCTGTTCCAATTTCCTGGACTTCCAGGCGCGCCGCATGCAGGCACGCTGGCGCAATCCCGAAACCGGCAAACCAGAGCTGCTGCACACCCTCAACGGTTCCGGCCTGGCCGTTGGCCGCACCCTGGTCGCGGTGCTGGAAAACTATCAGGACGAAGGCGGCCGGGTTGCCATTCCCGACGCCCTGAAGTCCTATATGGGCAACGCAACGCATTTGTAACGGCGGCGGGAGAGGATGTGACGACGAGCCGCCACGCCACATCGACAAGGAAATGAAATGAAACACGCGCGCCGACTGCAAAGCGGTTTTACCCTGATCGAGATCATGGTGGTCGTGGTCATCATCGCCGTGCTGGCCACGCTGATCCTGCCCAACGTCATCGGCCGCGCCGAAGACGCGCGCCTGGCCAAGGCCAAGGCCGACATCCGTACCCTGGATTCCGCCCTGGCCATGTATCGCCTGGATAACGGCCACTATCCGTCCACCGACCAGGGGCTGGACGCGCTGGTCAAGAAACCCTCCGGTGATCCGCCGGCGAACAACTGGCGCAAGGGAGGCTATGTCCGCACCCTGCCGACCGACCCCTGGAGTCATCCTTACGAGTATCTCTCGCCCGGCCAGCACGGGGATTACGACCTGTGGTCCGACGGGCCGGATGGCACGTCCGGCGACAAGGACGACATCGAGAGTTGGAACCTGAAGTAAACCGCAGTCTCGTGACTGTGCACACCGGCGAAGGCGGTTTCTCGCTGGTGGAACTGCTGGTGGTCCTGCTGATCATCGGCCTCATGACCGGCGTCGCCGTCCTGAGCCTGGCGAGCACCGGGCGCGATCCCGCCGAACTCGCCGCCACGCGCCTGCGGTCGGTGCTCGAACTGGCGCAGGAAGAGGCGCAAATGCAGGGGCGCAACCTGGCCCTTGGTTTCTGGCAGCGCGGCTGGCGTTTCTACCAGCTGGACGATTTCGGCAAATGGCAGCCGGTAACCGGCGACCGGTTGCTGCGCCCCCGCAAGCTGGAGCAAGGCCTCGATCTGGTCTTGCAGCTCCAGGGCCTGGATGTCGTATTGGCACCGTTCGACAAAACCCACCCGCAGATCTTTCTGCTCGCCAGCGGTGAGACACAGCCGTTCACGCTCGTCATCGAACAGGACGGCAAGCCGCGCCGGCGTCTGATCGGCGACGCCATCGGCAATCTCAAAGTGGAGCAGGTGCATGCACCGTGAGCGCGGCTTCACGCTGATCGAGGTCGTGATCGCCCTGTTCATCGTTGCGCTGGGGCTGGCCGCCGCCGTGCAGCTCTCCGCCTCCAGCGCGGACAATGCGCGCCATCTGGCGCAGACCACCTACGCCGATTGGGTGGCGATGAACCGGCTCGCGGCGCTGAACCTGAAGGGGAAATATCCCGGCACCGGCAAAAGCGGCGGCGAGGCCGAACAGGCGGGCTCGACCTGGTACTGGCAGCAGGTCGTCAGCGACACGCCGATCAAGGGTCTGCGTCAGGTCGAAATCCGCGTACGCGCCGAGCGGGAGGGACCTGCGTTCGCGACGGTGCGAGGCTTTATCGGCCAGGCGCAGATGGCGGGGCAGGACACGGCGGGGGCCAGGCAGCCATGAACCGCGGAGCGCATCAGTCCGGTTTCACGCTGCTGGAACTGCTGGTGGCGGTGGCCATTTTCGCCGTCATGGCCGCGCTGGCCTATGCCGGGCTGAACACTGTGCTGCAAAACCGCACGGCACTGGAGGATCACTTCGCCCGACTGCACACCCTGCAGCGCGCCTATGTCGTCATGCAGCGCGATCTCACCCAGGCCGTGCCGCGCCCGGTGCACGACGAGCTCGGCGGCACCTTGCCGGCGCTGCGCGGGGACAGTAACGGCACGACGCTGGGTCTGACGCGCGGCGGCTATCCCAACCCCGCCGGTGTGCGGCGCAGCCATCTCGTCCGGGTGCGCTACCAGCTCGACGGCCGGCACTTGCTGCGCCTCGACTGGCCGGTGCTGGACCGTGCGCAGGGGGACAAGCCGCTCGCCAGCGTATTGCTCAAAGGTGTCGACAGGCTTTCCTTCGAATACCTGGATGCCAAGGGGAGGGCACAGACGTCCTGGCCGCCTGCAGGCAGCGCCGCCACTGTCCTGCCACATGCCGTGCGGGTCACCCTGTCGATCCACGGCATGAACGGCCCCGTGAGCTGGTTGTTCCTGATGCCATGAACGGACCGACCGGACAACGCGGCGTCGCGCTGCTTACCGCCCTGCTGATCGTGGCCATACTCACCACGGTCAGCGTATATCTGGCATGGGATCAGACCCTGGCGATTCGCCGTACCCAGGACCTGGTGGCGCAGGGGCGCGCCTATGCGCTTTGCCTGGGGGCCGAGGCCTGGGCCGCGCAGACCCTGGCGGACAACGCCCGCAAACATCCCGGCGTAGTCGACCTCAAGCAAAGCTGGGCCAGCCCCATGCTGCCGGTGAGCGTTGGCGATGCACAGGTCGTCGGTCAGTTGGAGGACCTGCAGGGGCGTTTCAACCTCAACAACCTGGTCGCAGGACAGCAGGTAATCGGCACCTCCCGCATGCGCCTGGCGCGCCTGCTGGAAATGTTCAAGGCGACGCCCGGACTGGTGGACGCCGTCATCGACTGGATCGATCCCAACGATATTCCCACCGGCAGCGACGGTGCGGAAGACGGTTATTACCTTGGCCTGCAACCGCCATACCGTGCCGCCAACAATGCCTTCATTGCCGCATCCACCCTGCGGGTGGTGCGCGGTTTTGACGCCAAACTCACCAACGCGCTGGCGCCCTATGTCGTCGCGCTGCCGTCGGGTACAGCAATCAACGTCAACACCGCGCCCGCACCGGTATTGCGTTCCCTCGGGCTGTCCGCCGATCGGGCACAGGCCATTATCAAACAGCGTAACAACAAACCCTTTACCGCCCTGGCGCAGTTTCTCGCCAGTCCGACACTCAGCGGTCAGTCCTTCGACTCGGCCCGCCTGGGCGTGACCAGTGACTATTTTCTGCTGCATGTGCAGGCCACCATCGGCCGCGCACGCGCGACGCTGTACAGCGTATTGCAGATCGAGGATAACGGCACAGTCCGCGTGTTGATGCGCTCACGCGATACCGCGCCGTGAGCGTGACGGAATACACGCGTCCGGCTGGCTATGACCCGGGCAATGAATTTCGATGTGCTTAGCGGCGTGAATCTCTATAAAGTGCGCATAGTTTCGACGACAAGTTATTTATCTCATCCATGGATCTGCTGATACTGCGATTGCTGGACGATGATCTTGCCGAATGGCGGGATGGAGACCGTATTGTTCACGGTCCGCTGGCGCAGGCTGCAACGGTGGCCCGTGAGCGCCGGCTGGCGGTGCTGGTCCCCGGGCGCGACGTGCTGCTGTCCCATGCGGACATCCCCAGCCGCAATCGCGCCCAAGTGGAGCGGGCGCTGCCCTATGCGCTGGAGGAATGGCTTATCGAGCCGCCGGAGACGCAGCATTTCGCCTGGCGGCAGGCGACCTCCGGGGTGGACGCCGCCGTCGTCTCGCGCGCACGCCTGGAGGATTGGCTGGCCCGTTTGACCGGGGCCGGGCTGCAGCCTGAGCTGCTCGTACCCGAGACGCTGGCCCTGCCATGGCAGGCAGGCGAATGGAGCCTGCTGCTTTCGGGGGATCAGGCCTGGCTGCGTACGGGCCCGCATGCCGGGCAGGCCTGCGATCGTGATGTGCTGCCGGTGCTGATCACCTCGCTGTGGGAACAATTCACCGAGGACGACCGTCCGCAGCGGTTACGTCTGTGGTGTCTGGATGGCGATGCGCCCGCTGATCTGCCATTGCCGGTCGAGCGCGTGCCCGCACCTGATTCCGTACTCAGGGTTTTCACCGTAGAGGGGGAAGTCCTCAACCTGCTTTCCGGCGCCTACGCCCCGCGCGCGCGCCTGTCGCGGCGGTTAGGTCCCTGGCGCAGTGCGGCAGTGGCGGCCGGCATATGGTTGCTCTCGGCCTTTGCCGTGCATGGCGTGGACTATTTTCGTCTGGCGCACGAGGCGGCTGCGTTGCAGCGCCAGATCGACGCGGTGTATCGCCAGGCCGTCCCCGGCTCGCACCGCATCGTCAACGCCAGGGTGCAGATGCAACAGGCCCTGGATGCATTGTCCGACGGTGCGGCGCAGGGAGGGCCGCTCGGCCTGCTGGCGCCGTCGGCCGGGGTGTTCGCCAACACGGCAGGCGTGCACATCACCAAACTGACATACCGGAACGGCCGCCTGAGCCTGGATCTGACGGCACCGGACATCGGCACCTTCGACACGCTAAAAACCAAGCTGCAACGCCAGCACTTGCAGGTGGATATGGGATCGGTAGGCAGCCAGGGCGGCGTGACCAGCGGGCACCTGACGCTGAAGCGGGGTGGGGCATGAAGGCCTGGTGGCTGGGATTATCTGCGCGCGACCGGCGCATGCTGGTATTCGGCGCGGGGATACTGTTCGTGATGCTGTTCTATGCCTTGATCTGGCACCCCATGAGCCTGTCCATTGCGCAGGATCGCGCGCGTGTGGCGCAGCTGCGTGACGATCTGGCCTGGATGCAGGCCGCCAGTGCGAAGATGCAGGCCCTGCGCGCGGCCGGTGCGGGCAAGACGGCAAAGGTCCGCGGGTCGCTGGTGGCGGCGGTGGATCGCAGCGCGCGCCGGCACGAGATGGAAAAGGCCATTGCACAGCTCACGCCGCAGGGGGACGACAGCGTGGCCGTGTCCGTTTCCAGCGTCGATTTCAATGCGCTGCTCCGCTGGATCGCCGCACTGGGCAACCAGGGGATTCACATCCAGCGCCTCAGTCTCACGCCCGCCGACAAGCCGGGGCAGGTGCAGGCCACATTGTTACTCGGTCGCGGCAGCGCCGGATGATGAACAAGCCGTTGGTCCGTGTCGCCCTGCTGGGCCTGTCGGCCTATGTGTTGTTTCTTTTGATTACTCTGCCGGCCGCGCTGGTGATGCCGAAACGGCTGCCCGGCGGCGCGCAACTCCAGGGCGTGAATGGATCGATCTGGACCGGACAGGCTGATGGTCTGGTCTGGCGCGGCCAGAATCTGGGTCGTGTGGAATGGCGGTTCGCGCCGTTTGCTTTGTTGCGCGCACGCCTGGGCGTGCGGTTCAAATTAAAAGGCCCCGAACTCCAGGCAAGTGGTGAATTCCTGCAGCCCTGGTTTTCGAAACGCCCCGAGTTTTCCGGGTTGGATCTGGATATGGACACGGCCTTGAGCGGTCGGCTCGATCTCCCGCTGCGTATCGATGGCGACCTGCGCGCCCACTTCGAATATGCCTCCTGGCCTGCGGATGGTGCGCCGAACGTAACGGGCACCGCGCAGTGGACGGATGCCGTGGCCAAAAATCCGGTCGCGTTGCGCCTGGGTGCCGTGCAGGCCGATTTCCAGCCTGGCAACGCCGGACAGGGGGTGAAACTCACCCTGCAGGGCGGCGATCTCAGCGGGCAGGGCAGTGCGAACGTGGATGCAAAAGCAAACTACAAGCTGGACATGAATCTGGCGGCGCATACCGCCGAAGCCCGCGAGCTGCTCGGGCTGATGGGCCACAGCGATGCGCGCGACAGCTTGCGCATCGACCGCAGCGGCGATCTGCGGCCGCTGCTGCGTATGGCGGGAATGTAGGTCTGACTGAGCATGAGGTGCAGTCTTGTGGCTTACCCCTTATTAGGCGAGGGCACGGGGATTTCTGTGAAGTCGATCACTCTATAAAAGTCCCTGATCAGGGACGATATGCAATTTGATACGCATCTATTTTTCATGGGGTTGTAATGGAAGGTGAGACCAGGCAGCGTGTCCATGTGTTATGGGACGGGCTTGCGGAGTTCGGTGCAGCGCGTATCAACGAGGCGCTGGAATATCTGCTCACCGGATTGTTGGAGCCGCTTGGCGCACAGCATGCCTGGTGGATGGGGGCGGTGCGATTGTCTGACCTGGGTAACGGTGATCCTGCGCTGGGCTGGCGTACCAGGGTGGTTCGGCATCTGGCCAATACGCCCGAGCGCCGGGCTTCGGTAAAAGAGCACCTGAGACGCATTGATCAGGGAAACGTGGATCCGCAGGTTGTCGCCAATGTCCGCGATTCGGGTCGGTTTCGCATCAATATCAGTCATGAAATGGTCCCGGCGGACTGGTGGGAGTCCGAGTTCTATAACGCACTGTTCCGATCGCGTGGAATCCAGGATGTGATTTACGTGGCGACCCCGCTGGGTGACGACGTGGAGTCCTGGTTCGCTTTTGAGCGCATCAGTGATCAGCGATTGTTTTTCGATGAAACGGACAGGGAAGTGCTGGATTACGCAATGCGGTCACAGAAGTGGTTTCATCGCCAGTTGGTGCTGCATCATGGCGTGCTGCTCGCTGACAAGCCGCTGACAAGTTCGGAGCGCAAGGTGCTGAACGGGTTGCTGACCGACAAATCCGAACAGGAAATCGCATCCGAACTGGCGTTGTCTCCGTCGACGGTGCACACCTACAGCAAGCGTATTTGCCGTAAGTTCAATGTGCGCGGCCGTGCCGGCCTGGCCGCATTGTGGCTGGGGCAAATGCCGGAAGACTGATTTATTGCCTTAGCCTGTTTGGGATTGGCGTGGGCGGGCGGTGCCACTACCCGGGCTCACGCTTCACTGCGATGTGGTATCACTTCACCAACTGATCGAGCTGGAAGATGGGCAGCAGGATGGCCAGCACGATGACGAACACGATCAGGCCCATGACGACGATCATCACGGGTTCGAACAGCGCGAGCGCCGTGCCGATGATCGATGAGGTTTCCCGCTCCTGCTGCTGAGCGGCGCGTTCCAGCATTTCTTCCAGGTTGCCGCCGCCTTCACCGCTGGCGATGAGGTAGACGGCCATGGGGGGGAAGTAGCCGCTGCGTTCCAGCGAGGCGGCGATGCCGTCGCCTTCGCGCACCCGCCCGGCGACCTCCTGCAACGCGTTGCGCATGGGCAGATTGCCGACCACCTGGGCGGAGATGGTCAGGGATTCCAGGATTGGCACGCCGCTGGCGGCGAGGATGCTCAGCGTGCGCGCGAAGCGCGCGGTTTCGATACCGCGAATCAGGCCGCCGAGCAACGGCAGGCGCAGCAGGGTGCGGTGCCAGCGTTCGCGCAGGACGGGGTTGCGCAGCGCGCGCCGCATCAGCCAGATACCGACGCCCAGTAATACCACGATCGCCAGCCCCCAGTGGCGCAGCAGGTCGCTCAGCGAGATCAGCGCCCGGGTCAGCCAGGGCAGTTCCTGACCCATGTTGGCGAAGACCTGCACGATCTTGGGAACCACATACCCGAGCAGGCCGGCGAGAATGGCGATCGACATGACGACCAGAAAACTCGGATAGATGAGCGCCTGCTGCACGCGCTGGTTGAGTGCATGCCGTGCCTCGGTGTAGTCGGCCAGCCGGCCGAGTACGGCATCGAGATGACCGGATTGTTCGCCCGCCGCGACGGTGGCGCGAAAGATTTCGTTGAACACGCCGGGAAAGTCGTTCATACCCACCGCCATGCCGTGGCCTTCCAGCACGCGCGAACGCACCCCATGCAGCACGCGGGCGATGCGCGGGTTGCGCGCCTGGCGGGCGGCGGTGTGCAGCGCCTCGGCCACCGGTGCGCCGGTGGCGAGGAGGGTGGCCACCTGGCGGGTGAGCAGGGCGAGTTCGTTGGCGTTCAGGTTCTGCCGGCGGCGCCAGGGCGTGTTTTTGCGGGGCGTACGTTCGGTAACGGCCTGTACGTCCAGGGGATGCAGGCCGCCGTCGCGCAGCAGTTGCCGGACCTGGCGCGGGGTATCGCCTTCCAGGACGCCCTTTTTGTTGCGGCCCTGGGCGTCGAGCGCATGGTATTCGAAGGCGGGCATGTCAACCTGTTTTCGTGTAGTGACTAGCGATCAATTGCCGTTTCCAGGTTTCAATCGTCGGCGCGGGTGACGCGCAGCATTTCTTCCAGAGAAGTTTCGCCCGCCAGCACGCGGCGCACGCCGTCGGCGCGGATGCCGGCGATATGCTGGCGTGCGTGGCGCTCCATATCCTGTTCGGAGGCGCCGTCGTGAATCATGCGTTGCAGCGTTTCGTCGACGGGGGTCACCTCGTAGATGCCGGTGCGGCCGATGTAGCCGCTGCCATGGCAGCTCGGGCAGCCGACCGGGTGATGAATCACCGGCGAGGTTTCGGGCTCGACGCCGAGTTTTTCACATTCGCTGGCGGTGGCCTCGGCCGGGTGTTTGCAGTCCGGGCACAGCAGCCGGACCAGGCGCTGGGCGGCGACGCCGATGAGCGTGGAGGCGAGCAGATAGGGTTCCACGCCCATGTCGCGCAGGCGGGTGACGGCGCCGATGGCGGTGTTGGTGTGCAGGGTGGACAGCACCAGATGACCGGTGAGGCTGGCCTGCACCGCGATTTCGGCGGTTTCCAGGTCGCGCACCTCGCCAACCATGACCACGTCCGGGTCCTGGCGCAGGATGGCGCGCAGGCCGCGGGCGAAACTCATGTCCACCTTGGGATTGACCTGGGTCTGGCCGATGCCGTCGATGAAGTATTCGATGGGGTCCTCGACGGTGAGGATATTGCGCGCCCTGTCGTTGAGCTCAGCGAGCACGGCGTAAAGCGTGGTGGTCTTGCCCGAGCCGGTGGGGCCGGTAACCAGCAGGATGCCGTGCGGCTGACGGATCAGGTCGCTAAGTCGTGAATGCGTGGCCGGGTCCATGCCCAGTCCGCCGAGATCAAGTCGTCCGGCCTGACGGTCCAGCAGACGCAGTACGACGCGTTCGCCATGGCCCGAGGGCAGGGTGGATACACGTACGTCCACCGGCCGGCCGGCAATGCGCAGCGAAATACGGCCGTCCTGCGGCAGGCGTTTTTCGGCGATGTCCAGCCTCGCCATGACCTTGATGCGCGAGACGATGATGCTGCCCAGCGCGCGTGGTGGTTCGACGATTTCACGCAGCACGCCGTCCACGCGCAGCCGGACCGATAACCGGTCCTCGAAGGGTTCGATGTGCACGTCGGAAGCGCTTTCCTGCACCGCCTGCGAGAGGATGGCGTTGATCAGCCGAATGATGGGCGCATCGTCCTGGCTTTCCAGCAGGTCCTCGGGTTCGGGCAGAGCGGAGGCGGCCGCCGCCAGGTCGATGCCTTCGCCCAGGTCCTGCATCATGGCCTGGGCGCTGCCGTTCGAGCCGTTGCCGTAGCGTTGTGACAGCATCTGGTCGAATTCGTGTGCATCGACCGCTTTGAGCTGGAGCGGGAGGCCGAACGTGCGCGCCAGTTCGGCGAGTACCCGCGGGTCGGGCAGGTCGCGATGGAGAATTTCCAGTTGGCCGTCGGCCGGGTCGACGAGCACGCCGTGGCGTTTGGCATAGGCGTAGCCGAGCGCGGCGGCTTGAGCGGTCGATGTCTCGGTGGCGGCCTCAGCGGGGAGAGGGGCGTGTTGATCCACCGTTTGCTCCATCAGCCGCTCCCGAAGACGAAAGCATCGTCGTGCGATTCGGTGTTGCTGCTGGTCTTGGCCGCCGGCTGCGGCTTCGATTGTTTGGCAGGTGGCGTCAGGCCCGTGGGGCGGGGGCTGAGCTGCCGCAGCTGTTCCGGAAGGGAGGGGCCTTGTTCGAGCTGCCCCTGCTCGTGGTTGTTCCGGTTGAGCTGCTGTTCAAGCTGCTGACCGCGCAGGAAACTGTATTTCTGGTTGGTGTAGACGTCCGCCGCCTGCTGGTTGTTCAGGATGATCGGGTGCAGGAAGACCATCAGGTTCTTTTTTTCCCGCTGCCGCGAGGTCGAACGGAACAGATAGCCCAGGCCGGGTATGTCGCCCAGAAAGGGGACTTTCTGGGTCGAATTCTTGTAGCTGTCTTCGATCAGCCCACCGAGCACGATGATCGAATCGCTGTTGGTGATGACGTCGGTTTTGATCTGGCGTTTGTTGGTGATCAGGTCGGCGGCGCCGGTGACCGAGGGTGCCAGGCTGGAGACGGTCAGGTCGAGCTTGAGCTTGACGCTGTTTCCTTCGTTGATCTGCGGCGTGACTTTCAGGGTGATGCCGATGTCCTTGCGCTCGATGGTCTGGAAGGGGCTGGAGACCGTACCGCCGCCCGTGGTGCTGGTGGTAGTGCTGTAGCTGCCGGTGACGAAGGGCACGTTCTGGCCGACGACGATTTCGGCTTCCTTGTTGTCCAGGGTCAGCAGACTGGGGGTGGAAAGAATGTTGGTGGCGGCGTTGGACGACAGGGCGTTGAGCAGGACGCCGTAGCGGGTATTGCCGGAATTCGCATCGCCCAGGCCGAGCAGCAGGCCTGGTCCGGCAGCGGCGGGGTTGGTGGCCAGGGTAACCAGCGAGGCGGCGCCATTGGTGAAGTTGATGGCGGCGGCCGGCCCTTTGGGATCGCCGCTGTCTGGCAGTACGCCGATCTGGGCGCCGAGCTGTCTGGCCAGATCGCCGGATACCTCGGCAATAATGGCGTCGATCAATACTTCGGCCGGACGGATATCCAGCCGTCGGACGACCTCCTTCAGATCGCGGACCTTGTCGGGCGGGCCGGTGAGGACCAATGCGTTGCGGTCCTCGTCGGCCTGAATGTTGACGGCCTGCTTGGGGGCGGCCTTGGTTTTTTGCTCCGACTTGAGTTCGCTGGACACCATGCCCTGGAGCAGCTTGGCGATGTTCTTCGCCTTGGCGTATTTCAGGAACACCACATGCGAGTCGCCGGCCGAAGGCAGCGGTGCGTCGAGTTCCTTGACCAGGGCACGCAGCCGCTTGCGGGTGGCCTTGTCGCCGGAGATGAGCACGCTGTTGGTGCGCACGTCGGCGACGACGCGTGCCTGAGTCCCGGGTGCGGCCCCCTTGGCGGCGGCCTGCTGCTGCAGGCTGTTCAGAATACGGGCGACTTCGTTCGCCGACGCGTGCTGCAGCTTGACCAGTTCGATCTCGCTGTTGTCGGGGCGGTCGAGGTCGTGGATCAGCCTCACCACCCGCCTGATGTTCTCCGCGCGGTCGGTCACGATCAGCATGTTGTTCGGCGGGTAGGCCGCCAGCAGGCCCTGTTGCGGGATCAACGGTCGCAGCATGGGAACGATCTGGGCGACAGGGACGTTGTGTACCTGTACCACCCGGGTGACCACCTCCGCGCCTCTGCCCTTGAGCAGGGTGTTCTGGCGTGCATTGACCGACGGGATGATCTTCACCACCGGGCCGGAAGGAACGGCGGAATAACCGTACACGTCGAGTACCGAAAGAAAGACCTGGTACAGCGCCTTGCGGTTCATGGGCGTCGAGGAGATGACCGTTACGTTGCCCTTGACGCGCGGGTCGACTACGAAGTTGATGCCGGTGGCCTTGGACACCGTATCGATCAGGCTGCTGATCGGGGCGTCGCTCAGGTTGAGCGTGACCTCGTCGGTGTCCGATGCGGTGACCGTGCCACGATCCGGTGCATTGTCGGCGGCCAGCGCGGAGAGCGGGGCTGCCAGACACAACAGCAGCGGGAGCAGGGCGGCGATGGACTTCATTGGAATAGGTTGGTGGCTGGTCGCCGCGCAAGTGTAACAGAGAGATGCAACACGCCCGTTGCGGTCGGATGCCGCTGCGATGCAGTCGGCTGGCGTTTGTTATTCATGCGGGATTATCTCAGGCTCTTATTCAGTGTCAGTTGCTGGCCGTTGCGGTCCACGGTCAGGCTGACGCTTGGTGCGTTGTGAAGTTGCTCTATCAGGCCCATGGCCCGGCCGGGATTGTCGAGCGATACGCCGTTGATGGCGGTCACGATGTCACCCGGGCGTAGCCCAAGCTCGTTGAAGAGAGTGGGTTTGCGGCCCGGCGTGAGCCGGTACCCCTTGAAGTGTCCGTCGTTCGATACCGGCAGGGCGTTCACGTAATCGCGGAACTGAAACGGATTTCTCAGCAACTCCTGTCGGACATGGGCGATTTGCCGCTGCAGGCTGTTGCCTGAGCTGACCTGGGTGAGCAAAATCCCACCACCTTTAAACTTGGTCAGTTTGAGCGTTTCCTTTCCCTGGCCGGTATTCAGGATGACACGGTCATCATAGACTTCGGCCACCTGTACGCCGTCGGGCAGCTTGTCGCCCGTGCCGTAAACCTTCGAGTGGCTGCCGGCTTGGGCGATGATTGCATAACCCTGTCCGCCACCCAAGGCGTAGGTTCCCTTGAGGGTCAGCGCCAGATGCGTTTCGGGGGCGGCGCCGCCGCCAGTCTGGCGTTGCGGTGCGCCGAACAATTGTGCGCTGATGATGCGTTGTACATCCGGCATCGCCTTGTGGTTCTGTACAGGCGCTTGTGCCGGTGCGGCGCTCGCGGCGGCTTCGGTGTGGGGGAGAACCGCCGTCCAGGTCAGCCGGGCTGCATTCCAGGCGGCAAGTACGACGAATACGAATACCGCGGTCTGGGTTGCGCGCGGCAGTACATTGGTCGGTAACTTGAATGTCATATTAAGTTCAATCCGTGGCACCTGCAGCCAGCAGTTTGGGCAATCCTTGTTGCAAGAGGATAAACGCCAAGCCGCCAAGGGCGCCATAGAGATGGGCCTGGGAGACAATCGGTCCGCCCAGCCCGGCATCTTCCCCCGGCAGTGGTCCGACCGCCACCGTGTACGATACCAATGCCCACATCAGGACGAGCATCACGATACTGAGCCAGCGTGAACGCTTCCATTCCAGTAATGCGCCGGCGCAGAACAGCCCGTATTCCATTCCGGAGAGCCCCACATACCACTTTATCTGCGGACTCAGGACGAACAGCCCCAGGCTGACGGCCAGGCCGGCCGTCAGCATCAGCATTAGCCATGCGCGTTCACTTTGATATGGAAAGAAATACAGCCAGATCAGGAAAAGGCCCAGCAGGTCACGCCCCAGATGCACCCAGCCGAGATGGACCAGATTACCGGTCAGCAGGCGCCACAATTCCCCATGCGCAATTAGTCCGCGCTGGTACTGCAGCGTCTGTGCAAGACCGAACGCCTGCGCCAGCACGGCCAGCAGGGCGACGATCAGGGGCAGGCGCCAGGTTTTGATCAGAGCATGAAGGTCCAGGTTCATCATGGCTGTCGGCGATCGCCATCAATACGAATGTGCTTAAAACGTCCGACTGCAGTCCGTGGGTATGTTACTTGGAATGCTTTTCACATGTCTTGGTTACAGTTTTTTGAAGAATGAGTGCGGTGGCGAACACGGTTGCATTCATTTGCAGTGACGAAACGCGACTCTGTGCCCCAGATTGATCAAAGTTTGATCAGCTTGATGCATTTTTCGAAGTGGCGATTTTTCTAAAACTTGCCGAATGTTTTTTTGACTGTTAACTTTTTGCCACAGTTCGCAGATATGCCATGCGGAACAACAATAAATAACGGACTCCAGTGGGCAAAGGAATGAAAACCATCACCCTCAACAACCGCTCCCGGTTGTATTTTTTTGCAATAGCCCTGCTCACCCTGCTGCTGTCCGCCTGTGGTGGCGGAGGCGGCGGTTCCTCGTCCAGTTCGACTTACAACTTTAACAGTTCATCCAATGTGCTGGTCAGCTGGACGGCCAGCCATGAGAGCGCGGTCAATACGACCGGCGGCGGATATATCGTCTACTACAGCCAGACGGCTGGATTTTCACCGGGCGGTTCGGGCGTGCAGAGCGTCAATGTGCCATACGTCTCCGGCACGCTGGCGCCCACTTCCACGACGATCAATCTGGCCGGCGGTACCTGGTATTTCCAGGTGGAGGCCTATTCGGCGCTCAATCCGCCCGGTGGCAGCAGCGGCAGCCAGAGTTCCCCGTCAGCCGAAATCAGCGTCAAGGTCCCCGGCGGTCCCCTGTTCAGCGCATCTCGATGAACATGCCGTTCATTGTTCTGCCTGGCCATGCGTGCTGGACGGTATGAATCATCAAGTCATAAGGAGCGTGCCATGATTCGATCAAATCCCCGTACACGATATCGAAAGCTGCTGCACCATATGATGTACGGTTTGGTC
>JARRKE010000043.1 GCA_037388465.1 Gammaproteobacteria bacterium | reverse complement strand
GGCCAGGCCGTGACGACGCTGGCCGGCCGGCTGCTGGCCTGACCTTCACTCCAGCGCATAGACCACGACCCGGTCGCGACCCTGCGTCTTGGCAAGATAAACCGCCTGGTCGGCGGCATTCACGAGCTGCTCGACACTATCGAAACCGCCTTGCGGCCATTGTGTGGCCAGGCCGATGGAAATCGTGGTGGCGACGGTGTGGCTGTGGCCCACGGGATGGCTGGTCTGGCGGAAGGTCTTGATGATGCGTTCGGCGATTTCCGCGGCGGCGGAGGGCGGTGTGTCCGGCAGGATGATCACGAACTCCTCGCCGCCGTAGCGGACGACCACGTCACTTTCGCGAAGCACATTGCGCAACAGCGTGGCGATGGTGCACAGGATCTGGTCGCCGACCTGGTGCCCGTGTTCGTCGTTGATGCGCTTGAAATGATCGACGTCCGCAAAGGCGACGCTGAGCGAACGGCCGTATTTCTTGGCACGAACGAATTCCTCGCTGAGAAATTCATCCAGGAAGTTTCTGTTGTACAGCCCGGTCAGCGGGTCGCGCCGTCCCAGTTCTTCGAGTTCGGCGGTTTGTGACTTCAGCGATTTGGTGACCCGTTGCAGCCGGTGGGTTTCCTGCTCGGTATGCGCCTGGAGCACGGTGCTCAGGTCGTGCGCATGGCTGAGCAGTAGATCGGCTTCATGGCCGTCGACCAGGGTGGTTTCGAAGACGTGTTCGGTGTCCCGGATATTGGTGCGCATGCTGTCCAGCATGTCCGGCAACGTGGCCTCGTCAATGTTGAGCAGCGCCCGGGTCCGGCTTCTCAGGGTATCGAAACGGGTTGCAGGTTCATCGTCCTCCAGCCAGTAGTCGGCCAGCGGGCCGGACAGGGCGATACAGCGGGTGAAATCGTCGAGGTCACGATCGTTCGCAGTCGGTGTCTCGGCATGGCTGGTTTCGATGGCATGCCGGATGCGTTCCGGAAAATTCCAGTTCCCCAGCAGCCAGGCGCCGACCTGACTGTGATCGGTATGGCAGTGTTCGGTTTCGTAGCGGACGAGATCCAGGTGCTTGAGCTGGTGTGCGCCCGCTTCCAGGTAGAACCCGGGCTGGATGCGTTCCAGGGCAAGCATGCCGATATCCTGGAGCAGGGCGGCCAGAAATATCTCTTCGGCGTCGCTGCGTTTCAGGTGTAATCCCAGCATCTGGCCGGCGGTTGCGGCCAGAAATGAACGACGCCAAAAGCGGGTGTGGTCTATGCCTTCTTCCGATTCACCGGTCAGGTCGTGTATCAGGCTGAAGCCCAATGCCAGCATCATGGTTGCGCGCAGTCCCAACGCCATCAATGCTTGGCGCAGGCTGGTCAGGGTGCGGCGCTGACGGTAGATCGGCGAATTGGCGACGCGCAGTATCTTGGAAGTCAGCGCCGGGTCGAGATGAATGATGTCCTCCAGTTCGGTAAGCGTGGCGCGCGGGTTTTCGGCGATCTCGAGTATTTGTACGGCGATCCCAGGGGGGCTGGGCAGGGTGGAGCAGTGCTTCAGGCGGCTCAGCAACTGTGGATCCATAAGTTCTGGTTGTCCTTGGCATGATGGTTGATATGGAGTTATGGAGGGCGTGTTCCCTTGTGCCAGGCGCGTTCCGTCGTTTGCATGCTTTCCTGAATGAGGTTTGAGTTTGATACGTGCAGGTTATCGGCAGATGCCGGAATATGTTGAATTGAACAGGGTTTAACCTTTTGATAGGCATGGATATAGGCGGGGTTTGATAACCGAAAACGGATGCAGGTAGAGTTGGCGGCCCATGCTTGCTCCATAACCCGTTATGTCCACCGCTCTTAAGCTCGGCGACCACCGTATCGCCTATTTGCTGTTGACGCTGACCACGCTGTTTTGGGCTGGTAACGCCATCATCGGCCGGGCGTTGCATGACAGCGTGCATCCGGTCACGTTGGCGTTCTGGCGCTGGGCGCTGGCGGCGCTGATCCTGCTGCCGTTTGCCTGGCGGCATGTCATGCGTGACTGGCGTGCCTTGATCGACGCCTGGGCGATCATGCTGGTGCTGTCGCTGTTCGGCATCGGCTGTTTCAATACCATGCTGTATGCCGCGGCGCAGACAACCACGGCGACCAACATCGCCCTGATTCAGACCGCGATGCCGGCGACGATCGTGATCCTTGGGCTGCTGTTGTTCGGCGACCGGGTTTCGAAAAAAGGCATCTTCGGCGTCGCGTTGAGCATTGCCGGCGCAGGCGTCATCGTCCTGCGCGGCAGTCTGGAAACTCTGGCGACCTGGCATGTCGTGACCGGCGACGTCTGGATGCTGGTCGCGGTGCTGTGCTACGCGTTGTATTCCGTCCTGCTGCGCAAACGACCTGTGGTGCATCCGCTGAGCTTCCTGGTGGCAACCTTCGCTATTGGCGCCCTTATGCTGCTGCCCTTGTACATCTGGGAGCAGGGGCGTTACGGTGCGCCGCATCTAAGCGGTGGGTTGCTGGCCGGCACCGTCTACGTGGCGGTGTTCCCTTCGATTCTCGCGTACCTGTTCTGGAATCGCGGCGTCGATCTGATCGGCTCCAACCGGGCCGGCCTGTTCATCTGCCTGGTGCCGGTCTTCGCTTCGGCTTTGGCCATGGTGTTTTTGAATGAGCACCTGCATGCCTTTCATCTGGTGGGGCTGGCGCTCATTGTGGTGGGATTCATCCTGTTCAACCATCCGGGCAGGGCGATGGACAGCTGAACAGACTTACGGTAGCCATCTGTAAAAAATACTTAAGGCGGAGCAGGTGGTATTGGTACTTGCCGGGGCGCCGGCATACGCCAACGGATTAGTATCTCACTCGGGCCTATATGGGATTGGCGTTTCCCCTACATTTTGGGTTATTTTTGGCTCGATAATTTTGTCCTATCATCTACCTTGGATGAGCAAGGTTCAGTCCACGGAGCTTGGTGCCAACGTTACATGGGAGCACTGGTTATGGACGAGTTTCACACGGTCTGTTGCCCTGATTGTGGTGGCGAAATAGTAGACGCGCGAAGCCATATTGAACTGTTTGATGAGGATACACAGTTCATCGGTTTCAGATGCGTAAAATGCGAACGCGGATTCACCGGTGCGGAGATCATCGCGCTGATCAACTCAGACAGTGAGTAATCCGGTTTATCGAACTTCAATCAGTCGCCGCCTGCCTTCAGTCCACGGCTTTAGTCGGGTGTATTGACGGCGATCGGTGGCGGTTCAGGGAGCCTGTCAGTGATCAATGGATTGTAGTGGTCGGCCAGGTACCGCACCACGCTGTCCATTTCTTCAGGTTCTACGGAAGCCCAGGTCACAAGCAGGTTGGGGCCGTAGCGCCTGACCGCGGGGTCTTTTCTGAGGGTGCGTATGCGTTCGCAGATGTTGCCTTTCCCGACCCTGACAACGCCGCCATCCTCGGTGTTGCGCCAGATCAGATAAATACCCTTGGCATTCACCGTGGCGGGGTCGAGCTGGTCAAACGAACACCAGACGCCGGTTGGGCATTTGGCCCATTCAAGATACATTTTTGTTGCCATGAACTTCTTCTTTTTGTTGGATACCTCTGCATAGCACAACCACAATAATACCAACTGAGTATTAGAAGTGTGGTTTGGATATATGGCTGACGGCTTTAGTGCTGTTAATGCAGGCCTTCAAACTTCGCTTGGTAGAGACTGCTGAGCCAGTCGATGAACACGCGGACACGCGGTGGCAGCTGCCGCCGTTGTGGATATAGCACGGATAATGGCAAATCAGGGCTTGCCCATTCATCCAGTACTTCGACGAGACGCCCATCCTGCAATTCCTCTTCAACGTGGAAACGGGGCAGCTGAATCAACCCGCAGCCACGCAGTGCGCATACGACGTAATTCTCGGCATCGTTGACCGACATCCATCCGCCGGCAGCATATTTACGGATTTTGCCATTGACGATCAACTCGAGCGTATTGTCTACGCCGCCGTTGCTGGAAAAGAACTTCACGGCCTGATGTGACGAAATTTCGTCAGGGTGGTGCGGCGTGCCAAAGCGGGCAAGATATTCGGGGCTGGCACAGATGACCTGGGGCATGGTGGTCAGTCGCCGTGCCACCAGGCTTGAATCGTGCAGGTTGCCGGCACGAATTGCGCAATCGACTCCCTCACGTATCAGATTGATAAGCCGGTCTCCACTGCTGACGACCAGCTCGATGCCGGGATAGCGGCTGTGGAATTCGTCGATCCTTGGCAGGACGATGCGGGTCGCATGGGTGCCGTGCATCTCCACGCGCAAAATGCCACGCGGGTTGGAGGCGACGTTCCGCAATGAGGATTCGGCATCGTCCAGTTCGCTGAGGATATGCACACAGCGTTCGTAGAATGCTTGCCCGTCGAGGGTAGGGCGTACTTGGCGCGTCGTTCGTTCAAGCAAGCGGACGCCAAGTCGTGCCTCCAGCTGCTTGATCGCATGGGTGGCGGTGGCTCGAGGGATGTCGAGCATGTCTGCAGCGCGGCTGAAACTTCCGGTTTCCACGATGCGGGTGAAGAGTTGAAGTGCGTCAAGGCGGTCCATGGCCTAATTATTGATGAATATTGAATTGTGTTGCCAGTTTAGCGGTATTTATTTTTACCTGATGAACTAAAAGACTGTGCGTCTGAAAGGGCATCCAGCTCTGCGCACAGGAGAAAACCATGAGCAAAGACACACAGAGGAGTGCGATCGTCACAGGCGGTTCGCGCGGAATCGGCCAGGCGATCGCTATGCGCCTGGCGGCAGACGGTTTCGCCGTGGCGGTCAACTACGTGGGAAACACGGCCAAAGCGCAGGAAACGGTCTCAGCCATTGAATCGGCCGGCGGTCGGGCGATTGCAGTCCAGGGTGATGTTGGCAGCCCGGGCGATGTGGCAATGCTGTACGACAGCGTGAAACGGGATTTCGGTCGCATCGACGTGGTGGTGAACAGCGCCGGCGTCATGAGGCTTTCGCCCATAGCACAAACGGATCCGGACGATTTCGACCGCATCATTGCCATCAATTTGCGAGGAACGTTTCTGATGATGGCGCAGGCAGCGCAGCACTTGCAGGAGGCTGGCCGTTTTATCGCGCTGTCTTCCAGCGTTATCGCCAAAAATATACCGGGTTATGGTGCATACATCGCGTCAAAGGCCGGTGTGGAGGGGCTGGTGCGCGTGTTCGCGAATGAACTGAGAGGGCGAAATATCACCGTTAACGCGGTTGCTCCCGGGCCGGTTGCCACAGAACTCTTTCTTCATGGGAAGAGCGAGGAGCTGATCGCGCAGATCGCCAGGCAAGCTCCGTTGGAGCGGATCGGCCAACCTGATGATATTGCCGGTGTGGTGTCGTTTCTGGCCGGCCAAGACGGTGCTTGGGTCAACGCCCAGGTTCTTCGCGCCAACGGCGGATTCGCTTGAGTTTGTGTAGGGGGGGACGGCTACACAACAAGAAAATACGAATCCGCATCTTGCTGATGGTTCTATTTGACCCGTTACCAAGGTACAGCCTTTATTCTCTTGGAAAGGGAGGGCGTGTGTGCCCCGGTGGTATTTCCCCAACCATCCAGGACATCCATATGAAAATCAGATTATCTCTATTGCTTGCCCTGTTGGGCAGTGTTTTGCTTGGTTCGCTGGTCACGCAGGTCCATGCCCAGACCACGGAAAGGTATGCCATGGGGCCGGGGATGATGGGCGGAGGAATGGGGCAATCTTCTGCGTCGGGTTCGACCGGCTCTTCGAGTAACGAGCCGCCGGCGCTGAACCAGGGCAATGCACAAAAACTGGTGGGGTATATCCAGGCGCAAGGACTGCGCTGTATGCAATGCCATTCGGTTGCCGACGGCGGTTTCGGTCCCAATTTCCTGAGCATTGCGGCATTCTACAAAGGTAACGCCGATGCCGAGAAGATAATTCAGGCCCGCATTGTGGGCGGTATTGGCCGGATGCCGGGCGGTTTTTCCTCACCCCGGCAGGCTGGAAAACTGGCCTCGCTGATCGTTGAGCTGGTCGACCAACCCGAACAGTGAGCGAATCATCCCCATCGTCCAATCGGTGGTTGAGCATGATTGGAGATGCCAGTAGGATTCCGTCGTTCAAGACACTTGGGATCGCATAGCACCCAACCGATGAGCATCGCACGGTTTTCCCGTTGGAAGCAGGATTGGCGCCTCCGCGCGCTGATGGTCCTGCTCGTGCTGATAACCGCCGTGGGTAACGGCCTGGCTCTGTTGCCGATGCCTGCTGTTGCTGGACAACTGGTTGCAGGCAGCCTCGAGCCTGACTGTGACCAGCCGGGTATGGCGACCGAACAGATGCATCATCAGCAACAGCAGAGCATGGATTGCTGTTCAGGCGATACCGGCCTTTGTGCATTCCACTGCATGGCGCCTCTGCTGGGCAGCCTGTTCCAGATCCGCACCGAGTCGCCCGTATCTAGCCTGGCGACCGCCGCGATTCCCGCTTTGATTATTCGTCCTTCCCGACCACCGTTGCGTCCTCCCCGGGCATAAGTTCGATCCGCGCACGTTCGTGCGCCGTTTAGTGCTTTTCCCTTTTTGTTCGCGAGTCCGGACAGGCGCTGCCTGTACGCCGGTCTCGCATGGAGGACTTCAACGTGAAAAATCGACGCAATACGTACGCGCCGGCTGACGCGGTCAGTCTGTCGCGGCGACAGTTCGTGCAAGGGCTGGTGGCCGGCGGTGTGATGGCCGGCTTGGGTCTTGCCCCCAGGCCGCTTTGGGCGGCTACGCCCGCCGACGGAATGACACCTCGGGAGTTGTCCGGCACCGATTTCGATCTGGTGATCGGTGAAACACCGGTGAATTTCACCGGCCGGCCGCGTATGGCCACCACGGTCAACGGCCAGATTCCCGCACCGGTGCTGCGCTGGCGCGAAGGCGATACGGTCACCCTGCGCGTCACCAACCGGTTGCGGGTATCCACCTCGATTCATTGGCACGGCATCATTCTGCCCAACGAGATGGACGGCGTGCCGGGGCTGACCTATGGTGGCATCGCGCCGGGCGAGACCTTCGTTTACCGCTTCAAGGTGGGACAAAGCGGTACGTACTGGTACCACAGCCATTCAGGCTTCCAGGAACAGACCGGCATTTACGGTGCGATTGTCATCGAGCCGCGCCAGCAGGATCCCGTCGGCTTCGATCGCGACCACGTGGTCCTGCTGTCTGACTGGACCGACGAAGATCCCGAGCGCGTGTTCGCCAAGCTCAAGGAGGCCGACGGCTATTACAACTACGCCAAACCGACGGTGGGCGATTTCTTCCGCCGGGTGAAAAAGGAGGGTTTCACCGAAGCGGTCGAATACCGGGCCATGTGGGATCGTATGCGTATGAGCCCGCGCGATCTGGCCGATGTGTCCGGCGCCACCTACACCTACCTGATGAACGGTACCGCCCCGGCGGGCAACTGGACGGGCGTGTTCCGCAAGGGCGAACGCGTGCGGCTGCGTTTCATCAACGGTTCGGCGATGAGTTATTTCGACGTGCGCATCCCCGGCCTGAAGATGACGGTGGTTGCAGCCGATGGCCAGAACGTGCATCCGGTAACGGTGGATGAATTCCGCATCGGCGTGGCCGAGACCTACGACGTCGTTGTCGAGCCGTACGGCGATTCGGCCTACACCATCTTCGCCCAATCCATCGACCGGTCCGGTTATGCGCGCGGCACCCTCGCGCCGCGTGCCGGCATGCAGGCCGAAGTCCCGCCCATGGATCCGGTGCCGACGCTGAGCATGTCGGATGCAGGCATGTCCATGGCCGGTATGAGTGGCATGGGTGGTATGGACATGAGTGGTGCGAATCAAAGTGGCATGGTCATGTCCCAGGGAAGCGGGCAGGGCGCCATGACACATGCGGCGTCCACCTCATCCGGCATGAGTGGTATGGATATGAACGCGCCGAACCAGGGGAGCATGGCACAGGGAAGTGGGCCGGCAGCCATGGATCACGCCGCCATGGGGCACGGGACGCCGGCCGCGGCCGGTGTGGGCGGTATGGCGATGAACGGAGCGGGCCAGAGCTCGTCCGGCGGCGGCATGATGCAGGTCAAGCATCATCCTGCGACCGAGTACGGCCCCGGTACGGCCATGCACGCGGATGTGGTTTCGACACGACTCGATGACCCGGGTGCCGGTTTGCGGCACAACGGACGGCGCGTGCTGACCTACGCCGATCTGCACACCGTGGGGCATTGGCTGGACGAGCGCGATCCGGATCGCACCATCGAACTGCACCTGACCGGCAACATGGAGCGTTACATGTGGTCGTTCGACGGCGTGAAGTTCTCGGATGCCGAACCGCTGCGTTTCACCTACGGCGAACGGCTGCGCATCGTGCTGGTGAACGACACCATGATGGATCATCCGATTCATCTGCACGGGTTGTGGAGCGAGGTCGAGAATCCCGACGGCGGTTTCCAGGTACGCAAGCACACAGTGAGCGTGAAACCGGGGCATGCGGTCAGTTACCGCGTGCTGGCGGATGCCAGGGGGCGGTGGGCTTACCACTGTCATCTGCTTTACCACATGAAGGCGGGCATGTTCCGCGAGGTGGACGTGGTATGAGCCTGGTACATCGCAAAAGGGGATTCATCATGATGCATAAGCGATCGATTGCGTTGTTCCTGGCACTGACCGCCGCCGTGGGCGTCGCCGGGGCACAGGAGGCGCAGCAGAAATGGCCGCTGCCCATCCACGACAACGTCATTTTGTCTAAATTCATGCTCGACCGCCTGGAGGCGCGCGACACGGAGGCCGGCACCGTAACCTACTGGGAAGGGCAGGCCTGGATTGGCAGCGATATCAACAAGCTTTGGCTGAAGACCGAGGGTGACGTGCTCGATGGCAAGACCGAGGAAGCGGACCTGGAGGCCTATTACAGTCGCGCCATCGCCGCCTTCTGGGATTTGCAGATTGGTGCTCGGCACGACTTTAAGACCGGAGACAAACCGGCCCGGGATTGGGCCGGTGTCGGCTTCAAGGGATTGGCGCCTTATCGGTTCGATGTCGATGCCACCGCCTACGTCGGTGACGAGGAGCGCACCGCCGCCCGGCTCAAGGCCGAATACGAGCTCTTCCTGACCCAGCGCTGGGTGCTCATGCCGGAGGTGGAGGCCAATTTCTACGGCAAGCCCGATCCGGAGCGCGGTCTCGGTACCGGGCTGTCCAGCCTCGACCTGGGGCTGCGGCTGCGCTACGAGATCCGGCGCGAGTTCTCACCTTATGTGGGCGTGGTATGGACGGGTACATACGGCGGCACGGCCGAATATGCCCGCCAGGCCAACGAATCGGTGCAGGACACCCAGTACGTCGTGGGCATTCGTTCCTGGTGGTAGGGGCACCGGGAGATCAAGCAGTTCAGTGGTTTTTCGGGGCGCCAAAGGCGCCCCGTTTTTTATTGCCACCACATGAATTATTGAAGCTGAAAGCAGGCGCTACCGGACCCGGATGATTTCCGGTCTGGCATTGGCAGTTTTCAGATACAAAGAGTCGTTGCCACCGGTGCAGTCTATTGCGCGACCAAGCACGCGGTCCGGGCTATCTCTGAAGGGTTTCGGCAGGAAGTGAAGGACTACAACATTCGCGTGACCACCATCTCGCCCGGTGCGGTACGGACGGAGCTGACCGATCACATCACCGAACCCGGCCTGGCTGAAAACGTCAGTGACGTCGTGGCCAAAATCGGCGTACCGGCCAGCACCATGGCCAGTATGGTTGCTTTCGCGATATCCCAGCCGGACGACGTGGACGTGAACGAAATCCTGTTCCGCCCGACGGTCCAGCCGGTGTAGGCGGGGACCGGCAGCAGAAAGGCTTGCGGAATGGCCCGCTTTTTCGACATCGCTCTACTGTTGTAGCTAGTATGTGCGGATGGCGGTATTCATGGCGTCGCGATGTTCGCCGATGAATAATTTTACGCAATAGGGAATGAGAGAGCCGCAGCTTAACCTCAAAGAGAGTCTTTTATGCTGGCGATACGTTCCATTCTTTGTCCCATCGACTTCTCCGAGCAATCACGGGAGGCACTGGTATGGGCATCCGCCATCGCGGAGCGACGCGGTAGTCAGCTTACAGTTCTCACCGTGATTGTCCCCACGCTTGCACGGATGCACGCCGGGTTCAATGCTGAGTCACGCGCTGCGTGAGTTTGTCAACGCGGCGTTGCCGGAACATGTGCAACATCGCTTAAAACTGCACTTGGAAGTGGAGACCGGCGACGCATCGGAGAAAATTCTAGAAATCAGCCGACGAGAAGCTTCAGACCTGATTGTGATGGGGACGCAAGGGTTGGGTGGTTTACGAAAGTTAATGCTCGGCTCGACAACCCAACGGGTGTTGCATGGCACAAAGAAGCCGCTTCTTGCCATACCGAAAGGTGGCGGACTCAAGCCAAGCGCGAGCCGATCGCCGGTGGACCATCTTGGGCGGATCCTCGTGGCGACCGACTTTCGAGAGGGTTCTTCTGCGGCGGTCCCATGGGCCTTTGAGCTCGCGCACGACCTTGACGTTCCGCTCGTATCCGTCCATATCGTTCAGCCCGTCGTTGTACCCGAGCGGTGGCGTGAACTTGTCGAAGGCGTGGACGAGAGAAACGTGGTTCTCGCGCAGCGTCAGCTTGAGAAGTTTGCTGCACACTTCGGTGACGCATCGATAAAGCTGGAAGTGTCGCTCGGCGAGCCGGCCGAAAATATCGCATCGCTTGCGACGAAGTACCATGCAGGCTTGATTGTCATGGGTCTGTGCAACAAGGAAGATTCGGGTGTGCACGGACCGGGATCTATAGCTTGTCGTCTCTTGTATAACTCCCATGTCGCCATTCTCGTCGTGCCGCCCCAATGACAGGACGCTCAAGTTAAAGGGAAGGGCACCGCTGTCTGTACACGACGGTTGCTTCTTGCCATCGTCTAATGACCAGTCAGTGTTAAGTGTTACCGGACTAGAAACCCATTACTTCCTGTAATCTTTATTACAGGAAGTAATGGGTGGGGTGATTCGGCATGTCTTCACTATCAAATTAACATTAAGAATAAGCTTTAACTAACTGTTATTTAGTCTAATTATTAGTCCTGTAATGCAGGGTTTGACGCTTCCGGACAGTAAACGTGTACTCTGGGGCTTCTATCAGATAACCGCGTAACACCGGACTGAACGGAGCTTCGATATATCGTGCCAATCCCTCGCAAGAAACTGATCGGGCTCTGGTTGGGCCCGTTGGCCATGCTGGTGCTGATGTTGCTACCCGCGCCAACCGACCTGAATCCCGAAGCCTGGCGGCTGGTGGCACTGGCGGCGTGGATGGTGATCTGGTGGATGAGCGAGGCGGTACCCATGGCGGTGACTGCACTGCTGCCTATTCCGATGATGCCGCTGCTGGGTATCGCCGGACAGAAGTCGGTCGGAGCCAGCTATGGCGATCCGTTGATTTTTTTGTTCCTGGGGGGCTTTTTGATCGCCGCGGCGATGCAGCGCTGGATGCTGCACAAGCGCATTGCCCTGCGCATCGTGAAGATCGCCGGCACTCGGCCGCAGGGCATCATCGCCGGTTTCATGCTGGCGACAGCATTGCTGTCCATGTGGATATCCAACACTGCGACGGCGGTGATGATGTACGCCGTGGCCATTTCCATGGTCGAGTTCGTCGCCACACGCGTGAACGACCTGGACAAGGCGCGACGCTTCGGTATTGCGTTGCTGCTCGGTGTGGCGTACAGCGCCTCCATCGGCGGCGTCGGAACACTCATCGGCACGCCACCCAACGTGCTGCTGGCGGGTTTTCTCGCCGATACCTACGGCATTCACATCGATTTCAGCACCTGGATGCTGATCGGTGTACCGCTGGTGGTGCTATTGCTGCCGCTGACCTGGTTGCTGCTGTGCCGGGTGTTGTTCCGAGTCAAGGACATCGATCTTGGCGAAGCGGCCGGCTTGATCGACAAGGAACTGCAGCAGCTGGGACCGATGTCGCGCGGCGAGCAGATTGTGCTGGTGGTGTTCCTGTGCACGGCGATACTGTGGATCTTTCGTTCGTCACTGACCGCTTTGACCGGCCTGGCTGTGACCGATACCACCATCGCCCTGCTGGCAGCGGTCCTGTTGTTCGCCCTGCCCGCTTCCATCCATGAGGGGCAGCTCACCCTGGATTGGCAAGCCGCCAAACTGGTGCCCTGGGGTGTGCTGCTGCTGTTCGGCGGCGGCCTGGCGCTGGCCGGCGCCTTCAAGAGCACTGGTCTGGCAGAGGCCATCGGTGCGGCGGTGGCGGGGTTGGGTTCGATCAACGTGAGTCTGGTTGCGCTGATGACCATTATCGCGATCGTCGCTCTTACCGAGTTGACCTCAAATACTGCCACCACCGCAACCTTTCTGCCGATCCTCGGCGCGGTGGCGGTGGGCATGGGGAAGAGTCCGATGGTGCTGGCCATTCCGGTGGCGCTGGCCTCATCCATGGCCTTCATGATGCCGGTGGCAACGCCGCCCAACGCCATCGTATTTTCCTACGAGAAACTGCACATCTCGGACATGATGAAAGCGGGGATTTGGATGAATCTGATCTCCATCCTGCTGATCTACAGCGCCATGCAATGGCTCGCCCCGCACGTGTTCGGGATCAGCTTCTGAGAGACGACGCACCACATTTTGTGTGTTTTAACACCAACTGGCCGCGCCGAAATCCGGATCGCTTAGCAGTTGGGTGACATTGGCTTCCATGATCCGGTAGCCGACATTGCCGTATAGCTGCTGGCGGCCGTCATTCAGTACCAGGCATGGACTACCCGGAATCTGGTGCTGTTCCTTGGCTAACATGTCCAGGTGCAGTTCGGCGTGTGCTTCGCCGCTGTCGATCAGATCCCATATCTGATCGACTGAAAATCCGAGGCCGCGCGCGATGTCTTCCTGAACGCGGCGTGTCGCCACGTCTTCACCATCTTGGAAGAACCGTTCCCGTATATGCCAGACAGCCTCTTCAAACGCATTTCGACCAGGTGCCGTTGCGGTGTTGTTGGTTTGCAGTTCACCACGGGCCTCAAGTAGCTGGATCGCCTTCAGAAACAGGTGTGCCGGCACCGATGAGGCGGGTGCGGTTTTCAGCCATATCTCCGGATGGATGGCGATGTGCGTCCATTGGGATGCCACCTCGGACAAATGCCGGTTGAAGGCCTGTATACCGCCCTGGTTGCGCCAGCCTTCGTCGATGCGTGCGTGTGCGGCACCGAATAACGGGAAAAAGCGATATCTGATCTCGAGCCTGGGACCAAAATTGCGTCGCAGTTCGTCAATGCGGGCCTGACCCGCATAGGCCCAGATACACAGAACATCCGTGAAATACTCGATCTGTACCGACCCGGTTTGCTTTTCCACGCCTGTTTCTCCTGCCTTTTAAATACTTCTGATTTTAGTGCTGATGAACAACGTGGATAAGGATATTGCCTGTTTATACGCTTGAGTCCATGAGGGTGTCCAACTGGTCCGGGGAAAGCGGCGGACTGATCAGAAACCCCTGGATTTCATCGCATCCGTGCGCTTTGAAGAATTCGAATTGTTCGTCGGTATCCACACCCTCCGCGATGACACGCAAGTTCAATCCTTTGGCCATGCCAATAATGGTCTTGGCAATCATGCCGACACGCGTATTGCTGGGCGCATTCTGGACGAAGGACCGGTCGATCTTAAGCTTATCGATGGAAAAACGGGTCAGATAGCTCAGCGACGAATAGCCGGTACCAAAATCGTCGATGGCCAGACGCACGCCCATTTTGTTCAATGTCCTGAGTATTTCAACGGTCAGCTCGCTGTCGCGCATCAGAATGCTTTCCGTGAGCTCGATTTCCAGCAGCTGCGGCGGCAACCCTGTCCTGGCCAGCGTTTCAGCTACGACTTCGGGCAGATCGGCGTCCCTGAGCTGTACCCCGGACAGGTTGACCGCGACGACACAATCATCGCGATGGCGATTTTTCCAATGGGCGGCTTCGCGGCAGGCCTCATTCAATACCCATCGCCAGATGGTGTCGATCTCGCCGATCTCTTCCGCCAGTGGGATGAATACCGTGGGCGGAATTTCGCCCCGCTCCGGATGTCGCCAGCGGGCCAGCGCTTCTAGGCCGATGATTTTTCCGCTGTGGATGTCGAACTGCGGCTGGTAAACCAAACGAAGCTCGTTTCTCGAAACCGCCCCGCGCAGCATGTGCGCAAGAGACGCGGTATTCTGGGTGCGGGCCCCCATTTCGGGAGTGTAGACCTGATAGGTCTTTCGGCCACGCCGTTTGGCTTCGTACAGAGCGGAATCCGCCTGCTGCAGCAGCGCATCGGGGGCGATCCGGTTGTCTCTGGCGCTATGACTGATGCCGATACTGACCGAGATGGCGATCGTTTTGCCGTTGAACATCATCGGCTGCGACAGATGCTGAATGATCGTTTCGGCGATAGTGCCGACGTCCTCGGGGCATTTGAGATTGGGGCACAGAATGGCGAACTCGTCCCCGCCCAGTCTGGCGACCAGATTATGATCCGTCGTGATACGCAGTCTTTTGGCAACCTGCGTCAGGAGCTGGTCGCCTGCATTGTGCCCCAGCGCCTCGTTGATCTGTTGGAACCGGTCGATATCGATCAGCAGTACGCAAGTGTATGCGTGGGTTTGATCAGCCAGATATTGTCCCAGGCTTTCCAGGAACAAGGAGCGATTGGGCAGCCCCGTCAGGCTGTCGAAATACTTCACCTCCCTGAGCCGGTTTTCCTCGCGGGTCTTATGTTCGGTGATGTCGTGATGAATGGAAAGTATGATTTTCCGGTCGCCGATTTCGACGATGGTTGCCGTGATATCGACGGGAATCTGTCTGCCGTCCCTGCATCGATCGAGGGTTTCATGACAGACGACGGTGCCTTTTTTCTTGAGCTCCCTGAACGATGAGGTAATTCGGCTCAGTTCCGATTCCGGGTGTATATCAAAAAAGCTCAAGCCGGTTAATTCTTCTTTTGTAAAGTCCAGCAGCTTGGTTGCGCGTCGGTTGGCATCAATGAGCTGTCCGTTCTCATCGGCCATGATGATGGCATCGCTGGCGTTTTCAAAAAGTGCACGATATTTCTTCTCGGATTCCTTAAGGGCTTGTTCGGTCTGCTTGCGCCTGGAAATGTCCTGCACAACGCCCAGCATGCGCAGTGGCCTGCCCTCTTCTCCCCAGACCACGTCTCCCCGGGAATGCAGCCATTTGATGGATCCATCGGTCCAGACCACGCGGTATTCGATATCATACGCTTGGCTGTGATCAATACAGTTTTCCAGCGCGTTCAGGACACTTTTTCTGTCGTTCTGATAGATGGCATGAATAAACTGGTCAATGGTGGATTTTTGCGCCGGATTTTTATCCCCGAACAGCATGCTGACGCCTTCGGATCTGTAGACATCGCCTGACTGTATATTCCATTCCCAGGTGCCGATGTTTGCGTATTTCTGGCTGCGGGCCAGGCGCTCCTCGCTTTTGGCCAGCGCATCCATGGAGTCGATCAGCCTCGTGATTTCCGTACGGATTGAAACGTACTGATACGGGATCTCGTTTTTGTCCAGAATCGGGACGATGGTGGTCTCCACCCAGTAATAGCCGCCGTCCTTTTTCCGGTTCCTGACCGTGCCATGCCAGATATCGCCCTGCGATATCGTCGTCCACAGCTCGGTAAAGTATGCATCCGAGTGATAATCGGATTTGATGATCCGATGGTTTTCGCCCAGCAGTTCCTGGCGGCTGTAGCCGCTTACCTGGCAGAACTTGTCATTGACGTAGATGATGGTGCCGACAGCGTCGGTGATGCTGACGATGGCGTGTTGATCGATTGCATAGGCGATGTGTTCCTCGGCGCCCTCAAGCAGCAACTCCTTGAATGCATGGTTCGGCATGTGATGACGTTCTTATGGTTGTATTTGGATGCCAATGGCGAGGGGCAGACGGGCTATCCGTCAGCTGTATACGTGGAGTGGGCCGTCTAAATGAGCCCGTCCCCTCACGCTGATGAGTCTTCATCGGCAACTGGGTACGATTTCCGGCAATAAGCCGTCGTCATTTGCGTGAATGATAATGACCTTAAAAAAATTATATGTAAATAACCGTATNAAAAAAGGAAATATTGTCTTGTATTTCAAAATCAGTTATTAACTTATTAAAAATAAAGGAATATATTGAACGTCCCGATGGGTTGGGTTTGTGTGTGGCAAGATGGTTGCCCGTCGGATATGCACTTGATGCCAATGCCTGATTGAATCGACTTTATGGATCCTGCAAAGACCTCTCCTACCCCGCTGTTCGACCATGTCGAATCGATGCACGATGAGCGCAGCATTCGGGCATTTTTTGATCAGCATGTTGCCGTCCGGGGGTTGCCGGACGGTGCCTTCGAGGACTACCGCAGGGCCGGTGAATTTCTATACAGCTATCGCGGCAGCCAGGACACGTTCGCATCCTACCGGCGCGAACTGGAACGGCTGCTGCAATGGTCGTGGTTGTTCGCCGGCTGTTCATTGATCCAGCTCAAGCGGGCGGATATCGAGGCCTTCGTCGAGTTCTGCCAATACCCACCGCTGGCCTGGATCGGGGTCAAGACCGTATCGCGATTCGTGGACAGCGAAGGCCGGCGGGTGCCGAACCCGGCCTGGCGGCCCTTCGTGGCCCGCCGTGCCAAGGCGGCAGAGGCCAAGGCACCGGACCCGTCTCTCTACAGCCTGTCCCAGGGCGGGATCCAGGCCATCTTTTCGGTGCTGAGCAGCTTTTTCAATTACCTGATCCAGGAGGAGTACGTCGCCTTCAATCCGGTGGCGCAGATCCGTCAGAAAAGCCGGTTTCTGCGCAAGCGCCAGACCCAGGCAAAGATCCGCCGCCTCTCGGAACTGCAGTGGGCCTACGTCATCGAAACCGCCGAAATGATGGCGGCGGAGCAGCCGGAGGAGCATGAGCGCACGCTGTTCGTGATGGAGGCGTTGTACGGGATGTACCTGCGTATCTCCGAGCTGGCCGCCCGGCCCCGCTGGGTGCCGCAAATGGGCGACTTCCATCAGGATATCGAGGGCAATTGGTGGTTCACGACCGTCGGCAAGGGCAACAAGGAGCGCGACATCTCGGTCAGTGACGACATGCTGCGTGCGCTGAAGCGTTATCGCCGTTACCTGGGCCTGTCCGAATTGCCGGCGCCGGGCGAGACCACGCCGCTGGTGATGCGCAATCGCGGTCGCGGTGGCATCGGCAGCACCCGTCAGATCCGCGCCATCGTGCAGCACTGTTTCGACCGGGCCGTCGCGCGTATGATGGATGACGGCTTCAGCGAGGACGCGGAAAGCCTCAAGTCGGCCACCGTGCACTGGCTGCGCCACACCGGGATTTCGGATGACGTGAAGTTCCGGCCGCGCGAACACGTGCGCGATGATGCCGGTCACGGTTCGAGCGCGATCACGGACCGCTATATCGACGTGGAGCGGCGCGAGCGGCATCGCAGCGCGCGCAACAAGCGGCTTCGACCGGAATGAGCGACAAGCCGCAACGAATCATCGGCTGGCGCGAGTGGCTGGCAATCGACGAACTGGGTATTCCGCGCATCAAGGCCAAGGTGGATACGGGTGCGCGCACCTCCGCGCTGCACGCCTTTTACGTCGAGCCCGAGCAGCGCGACGAGGCGCTTTGGGTGCGCTTCGGTGTGCACCCGCTACAGAAGAATCAGATCGAGGTGATTCATTGCCAGGCACCCGTGATCGATCAGCGGGTGGTCAGTGATTCAGGCGGGCACAGGGAGGCGCGTTACGTGATCCAAAGCCAAGTGACCCTGGGGAAATACAGCTGGCCGGTTGAACTCACGCTGACCAATCGGGATACCATGCAGTTTCGCATGTTGTTGGGACGCTCCGCGCTCGATGGCCACTTCCTGGTTGACGTGTCGCGCTCTTATCTTTTGTCGGGGAAACTCAGGCATCCTCAACCATGAAGATTCTCATTCTTTCCCGTAACAAGAAGCTGTATTCCACACGCAGGCTGGTCGAGGCCGCAGAGCAGCGCGGTCACGAGGCGGTCGTGGCCGATCCGCTCAAATGCGTATTCGATATCACCTCGGCGCGGCAGAGCATCTTCTACAAGAATGTCGAGCTGTCCGACATCGATGCGGTCATACCGCGTATCGGCGCCTCGATCACGTTTTACGGGGCGGCCGTGCTGCGCCAGTTCGAGATGATGGGCGTGTTCCCGCTGAACGAATCCGTGGCCATCGGCCGTTCCCGCGACAAGCTGCGTTCCCTGCAACTGCTGGCGCGCAAGGGGGTCGGGATGCCGGTGACCGGGTTCGCCCACTCCCCTGCCGATATCCGCCAGGTCATCAACCTGGTCGGCGGTGCACCGGTGGTGATCAAGCTGCTGGAAGGCACTCAGGGCAAGGGCGTGGTGCTAGCCGAAACACGCAAGGCGGCGGAGAGCGTCATCGATGCATTCCGCGAGCTGAACGCGAACTTCCTGGTGCAGCAGTTCGTGAAGGAGGCCGGCGGTTCCGATATCCGCTGCCTGGTGATCGGCAACAAGGTGGTCGCCTCCATGATGCGCCAGGCGCGGGAGGGCGAATTCCGTTCCAATCTGCATCGCGGCGGCAATGCGAGTCACGTCAAGCTGACGCCGGCGGAACGGGCCACGGCCGTGAAGGCGGCGCGCACCATGGGGCTGAATGTGGCCGGCGTCGACATCGTCCGCTCCGACCACGGTCCGCTGGTGCTCGAGGTCAATTCCTCGCCGGGTCTGGAGGGCATCGAGGCCATCACCGGCAGGGATATTGCCGGCATGATCGTGGAATTCATCGAAAGCAATGCGCGGCCGTATCGCACCCGGACGCGCGGCAAGGGTTGAAATGGCCGAGCCCATTCGAATCGGCGGCAAGGACATCGCTCCCGGCACCCGGCAGACCATAGACCTGCCCCTGCCCCGGTTGTATACGCATACCCCGCTCAGCATGCCGGTCCACGTGATTCGCGGGAAACGTGACGGGCCGCGGCTGTTCGTGACAGCGGCAATCCACGGCGACGAACTCAACGGCGTGGAGATCATTCGCCGTGTGCTGAAACACAAAACCCTGCAGCGCCTGCGCGGCATGCTGGTGGTGATCCCGATGGTGAACGTTTACGGCGTCCTGCACCATTCGCGCTACCTGCCCGACCGTCGCGACCTGAATCGTTCGTTTCCGGGCAGCGAACGCGGCTCGCTGGCCGCGCGTCTGGCGCATCTGTTCATGGAAGAGATCGTGGCGCACTGCACGCACGGCATCGATCTGCACACGGCGGCGATTCATCGTTCCAACCTGCCGCAGGTGCGCGGTAACCTCGACGATCCGGAAACCGAGCGTCTGGCGCGGGCGTTCTCCGTACCCGTGGTGATCGATTCCCGTCTGCGGGACGGTTCCCTGCGTGAGGCGGTGCATTTGAAAGGCATCCCCATGCTGGTTTACGAGGCGGGCGAGGCGCTGCGCTTCGACGAGCTCAGTATCCGCGCCGGCGTACGCGGCGTGATCCATGTGATGCAGTCTCTCGGCATGCTGCCCAAATCGCGGCGCACCAGGCCGCCCGCGGAACCTTTCGTGGCCCATGCCAGCCATTGGGTACGCGCCCCCGAGAGCGGCATTTTGCGGACTCTCACCCCGCTGGGGGTACGAATCAAAAAAGGTGCGGTGCTCGGCCTGGTTTCAGACGCCTTCGGCGAGCGCGAAACCGAGATCAAGGCGCCGTTCGGCGGTATCGTGATCGGACGCACCAACCTCCCCCTCATCCACGAGGGGGAAGCCACCTTCCACATTGCTCGCTTCGAGGACGTCGGCGAAGTGGCGCAGCAACTGGAAAATTTCCAGACCGACCACGAAGAGGAACCGATCATCCCCGGCGAACCGCCTATCGTTTGAGCGTGCTAGGCCGTGGCGAGGTCGATGCCTTCGGCGACAATGCGGGCCAGGTGCCGGATCTGTTCTTCGGTGATGACGTAGGGCGGCATCAGATAGCTGACGTTGCCCAGCGGCCTGAGCAGGGCCTCGTTCTCCAGCCCGTGCCTGAAAATGCGCAACCCGCGGCGTTCCTCCCAGGGATAGGGTTCGCGCGTCGCCTTGTCCTTCACCATCTCCACGGCCAGCACCATGCCGGTCTGGCGCACCTCGCCCACGTGCGGATGGTCGGCCAGCGGCGCAAAGGCGTCGTGCATGGTATGCGCCAGTTGCCGGTTGTTCGCAATCACGTCGTCGTCCCTGAAGATATCCAGGGTTGCCAGCGCGGCGCTACAGGCCAGCGGATTGCCAGTGTAGGAATGCGAGTGCAGGAAGGCGCGCAGCCTGGCGTAATCGTCGTAAAAGGCCTGGTAAATCGAATCGTGGGTGAGCACGACGGCGAGGGGCAGGTAGCCGCCCGTGATGCCCTTGGACAGGCACAGGATGTCCGGCGTGATGCCCGCCTGCTCGCAGGCGAACATCGTGCCGGTACGTCCGAACCCGACGGCGATCTCGTCGGCGATCAGGTGTACGCCGTGGCGGTCGCAGGCCTCGCGCAACAGTTCGAGATAAACCGGGTCGTACATGCGCATGCTGCCCGCGCATTGGATCAGCGGTTCCACGATGACCGCGCAGGTTTCGTGGGCATGCCGTTCCAGGGCCTGTTCCATGTGCACGAACATGCGACGCGCGTAGTCCGCGGGGGATTCACCCGCCTCGCGGTCGTAGGCATCCGGCGCGGGAACGGTGATGGATTCCAGCAGCAGCGGGCGATAGGTTTCCTTGTAAAGCGCCACGTCGCCGACCGACAGTGCACCGAGCGTTTCGCCATGATAGCTGTTGGACAGGCAGATGAAGCGCGTTTTCTCCCCGTGCCCCTGGTTGAGCCAGTAATGAAAGCTCATCTTCAGGGCGGCCTCGACGGCGGACGAACCGTTGTCGGTGTAAAAGCAGTGTTCCAGGCCTTGCGGCGTGATATCGATCAGGCGCTCGGAAAGCTTGATGATCGGTTCGTGCGTAAACCCGGCCAGGATGACGTGTTCCAGCTGATCGAGCTGGGATTTGACCGCACCGCTGATGCGCGGATTGTTGTGGCCGAAGATATTGACCCACCACGAGCTGATGGCGTCGATGTATCGCTTGCCGTCGTAATCTTCCAGCCACACGCCTTCGCCGCGGCGGATAGGAATGAGCGGCAGTTCTTCGTAGTCCTTCATCTGGGTACAGGGATGCCAGACGCAGGCTAGGTCACGTTCGGTAAGGGTTCGATTGGTCATGAGAAAAGCGTTCGGTTTGCGGAGGTGAGTGATGGCGCGCCACAATGGACGTGGGCAACCTGCAAGACGACAAATGATAACGACTGAGTTTGCACTTGACCAAGGCATCGTCCATCTCAACCACGCTGCAGTGGCACCCTGGCCGCGCCGGACCAGCGAGGCGGTGTGCCGTTTCGCCGAGGAAAACCGCAGCCGGGGGTCGCAGCGCTACCTGCGCTGGATGGCGGTCGAGCAGGAATTGCGCGCGCAGCTGCGCTGGCTGATCAATGCGCCTGACGCGGATGATATTGCCCTGCTCAAGAATACCTCTGAAGGCCTGTCCGTGGTCGCCCACGGTCTGGACTGGAAGCCCGGACAATACCTCTGAAGGCCTGTCCGTGGTCGCCCACGGTCTGGACTGGAAGCCCGGACAGAATGTGGTGACTTCACGCCAGGAGTTCCCTTCCAACCGCATTGTCTGGCAGTCGCTCGAATCGCGCTTCGGTGTCGAGGCCCGGTTGGCGGACCTGAGCGCATCTGACGATCCCGAAGCCGAGCTGTTCGCCCTGGTTGACGACAACACCCGGGTAATCGCCATCAGCGCGGTCCAGTACGCCACCGGTCTGCGCATGGATCTGGCGCGTATCGGCGCCTTCTGCCGCGAGCGCAATATCCTGTTCTGCGTGGATGCGATCCAGCAGCTCGGCGCGCTGCCCTTCGACGTGCAGGCGGCGCAGGCCGACTTCGTGGTGGCGGACGGCCACAAGTGGATGCTGGGCCCCGAGGGCATCGCCCTGTTTTACGCACGCCCGGAACTGCGCGATGCGCTCGGGCTGCACCAGTACGGCTGGCACATGGTCGAGCACGCCCACGATTTCGACCGCGAGGACTGGGAGCCGGCCTACAGCGCCCGGCGGTTCGAATGCGGCAGCCCCAATATGCTGGGCATCCACGGCCTGCAGGCTAGCCTGTCCCTGATTCGGGAAACCGGACTTGAAACCATATCTGAGAATATTTCTAAGAATATTCAGTATCTAATTGAAAAATTAGAAGAAAACAAGATGGAAATCCTGTCAGATCTGCGCCCGGAGCGCCGTTCCGGGATTTTGACCTTCCGGCCGCCGGGCGACGTGGCGGCGGTATACGAGCATCTCCAGGCACAGGGCGTGCTGTGCGCACTGCGTGGCGGCGGTATCCGGTTTTCTCCGCACTACTACACCCGCCGCGAGGACATGGACCGTGCCCTGGCATTGCTGGCCGATGGCTAATAAGCAAAACGATTTCGAGGATCGTTGTCTAAACTTATAAACACAACGAGGAAAATCCCGACGCCAAGGGAAGTGATGATTCTGCGTAAGCTCAAAGCCGCCTGTGCCATTGCCCTGACCCGTTGGCTGGTGCAACCCGTGGATAGCGACACCCACGCCGAGCTTTCCGACTACGAACAGCTGCGCGAACAGGCCCGCCCCGCCGACGTGATTCTGATGGAAGGCAACACGCGCCTGAGCCGGATCATCAAGACCATCAACACCTCCCCCTGGACCCATTCCGCGCTGTATATCGGCGCACTCGACGAGATCGTCGACCCGGTGGTGCACGAACGCGTCCGCCAGTTCTACGACGGGCCGGCCGATACGCCTCTGCTCATCGAGGCCGAACTCGGGATCGGTGTCCACGTTTCCCCTCTGGAAAGATATCGCTCTTTTCACCTGAGGCTGTGCCGGCCCAGCGGCCTGTCCGCGCATGATGCCGCTATCGTCGTCGAGGAGGCGGTCAGCCGGCTCGGCCTCGCCTACGATTTCCGCCAGCTGCTCGACCTGGCGCGTTTCCTGTTTCCCTATCCCCTGCTGCCGCGCCGCTGGCGCTCCACGCTGTTCGAGACGCATGCCGGCGAGGCGACGCGCACCATTTGTTCCACCATGATGGCCGAGGCCTTTCAGAAGGTGCATTTCCCGGTGCTGCCCGTCGTCCGGCGTGGCACCGGGGGAGAAACTCGGCTAGAAAAACGTAATGTGAAATTGTTCACGCCGCGGGATTTCGATATGTCGCCCTATTTCGACATCATCAAATATCCCCTTTATCCGCTGGGCGAATGCGCGGTCTACCAGGATCTGCCCTGGTGCGCGGCCCGGGACGATCGGCATGAATCGACCGAAGTGCCGGTGGCCGGCATTGCAACCAAAGAGGAGGTCTGACACGCACGATCCGGTTGGGCATTGATGCACATTGCATGCAATAAAAGAACAACAACGACAATATCGAATTGAGGAGGATGCCGGATGATCGGGTTCCTGGCGGGGGTGGCACTGATCGGGGTCTTGGCGTATTTCCGTCTGCCATTCTGGCTGAGCGCAATCGCTCTGGTTCTGTTCGGTGCGGCGCTCACGTTGCCCGGCGGGATCACGATGACAGGATGGATCCTGTGGGCGGTATTCCTCGTCTTCCTCATACCCGTCGCCATCCCGCCCCTGCGCCGGTATCTGGTTTCGCTGCATGTCCTGCGCCTGTTGCGCAGCGCCCTGCCCCAGATATCCGACACCGAGCGCGAGGCCATCGAGGCCGGCAGCGTCTGGTGGGACGCCGAGCTGTTTTCCGGCAAGCCCGACTGGAACAAACTGCGCGACTATCCCGCAGCCCGCCTGAGCGAAGAGGAGCAGGCCTTCCTGGACGGTCCGGTGGAAACACTGTGCGGCATGATCGACGACTGGGAGATCACCCACGAGCTATATGATCTGCCGCCCGCGGTGTGGGCCTTCATCAAGGAATACAAGCTGTTCGGCATGATCATCCCGCGCCGCTACGGCGGTCTGGAATTTTCGGCGCTGGCGCATTCCGAAGTGGTGATGAAACTCGCCAGCCGCAGCGTGACGGCGGCGGTCACCGTCATGGTGCCCAACTCGCTCGGTCCCGCCCAGCTGCTGCTGCGTTACGGCACCCAGTCGCAGCGCGACCATTACCTGCCGCGTCTCGCCACCGGCGAGGAAATCCCCTGCTTTGCCCTGACCGGGCCGCTGGCGGGCAGCGACGCGGGGGCGATACCCGATACCGGCATCGTGTGCCGCGGCGAATTCGAGGGGCGCAAGGACGTGCTCGGCATCCGGCTCAACTGGGAAAAGCGCTATATCACCCTGGGGCCGGTGGCCACCGTGCTGCTGGGGCTGGCCTTCAAGCTGTACGACCCGGAGCATCTGCTCGGCGAGCAGACCGCCCTCGGCATCACCCTGGCGTTGATTCCGACCGATACGCCCGGCGTGGAAATCGGCAACCGCCACTTCCCGATGAACAGCGCCTTTCAGAACGGACCCAACCGCGGCCGTGACGTGTTCATCCCCATGGATTGGGTGATCGGTGGTGCGGCCATGATCGGGCACGGCTGGCGCATGCTGGTGGAGTGCCTGGCGGAAGGCCGCGGCATTTCCCTGCCGGCGCTCAGCACCGGTTCCGGCAAGTCGGTCAGCCGCACCACGGGCGCCTACGCCCGGGTGCGCCGGCAATTCAAGCTGCCCATCGGGCGCTTCGAGGGTATCGAGGAACCGTTGGCCGAGATCGCCGCCAATGCCTACATCATGGAAGCCGGCCGCCGCCTGACCTGCGCCGCGCTGGACCAAGGCGAGAACCCGGCGGTGATTTCCGCCATTCTCAAGTATCAGCTCACCGAGCGCATGCGCCGGATCGTCAACGACGCCATGGACATTCACGGAGGTTCGGGCATCTGCCTGGGGCCGAGCAACTACCTGGGGCGCGTGTATCAGACCCTGCCCATCAGCATTACCGTCGAGGGTGCCAATATCCTCACCCGCACCCTGATCATCTTCGGACAGGGCGCCATACGTTGCCATCCCTATCTGTTCGACGAAATCAGCGCGGCACAGATGAGCGACCGCAAGGCGGCGCTGATCAAATTCGATCGCGCCCTGTTCGGGCACATCGGCTTTTTCATCAGCAACATCGTGCGTACCGCCTGGCTGGGACTGACCAACGCCAGCCTGATGCGCGTGCCGGGCACGCGCGTCACACGCAGATACTATCGCCGGCTGTCCCGTCTCAGCGCGGGTTTTGCGTTGGCGGCCGATCTGGCCATGATGACGCTGGGCGGCGCGCTGAAGCGCAAGGAGCGGCTTTCCGGACGTTTCGCCGACGTGCTTGCCAACCTGTATCTGGGCTCCGCGCTGCTCAAGCACTTCGAAGAGGAAGGTGAACCCGCGGCGGACCTCCCGTTGCTGGACTGCGCGTTCCGCATGACCATTCATCGCGCCCAGCAATCGCTGCTGGCGGTGTACTGGAATCTGCCCTCGCGCTGGCTGGCCCGGCTGCTGCGCGCGGTCACCTTCCCCTTCGGCAAACCCTATGCCCCGCCCGACGACAGGCTGATTCACGCCTGTGCGGCGTTGCTGCTCGAACCGTCCGATACGCGCGATCGCCTGACGCAGGGCGTCTACATCACCGATGACCCGACCGACCGTACGGGACGCATCGAATACGCGTTCAACTGCGCAATCGCGGCCGAACCGGCCGAGTACAAGCTCAGGCAAGCCTTGCGCGAGGGCGTCCTCGCGGTCGGCGAGCTCGACGATCCGGTGGAGGCCGCCCTGGCCGCCGGCGTGCTCGATGCCGACGAGGCGCAGTGTCTGCGCGAGGCCGACGCCAGCATGCGCGAGGCCATCCGCGTGGACGAATTCACCCCGGAGTACCTTCAGGGAGGCCGACATGCCGACCAGTAAGACCAACCGCCCGGTATTCATCGTCGACGGCAGCCGCACGCCGTTTCTCAAGGCGCGGGGCGCGCCCGGTCCGTTTCATGCAGCCGATCTCGCCATTACCGCGGCGCGGCCGCTGCTGCTGCGCCAGCCGTTCGAGCCGGAGGCCTTCGACGAGGTGATTCTGGGCTGTGTCATGCCGGGACCGGCGGAGGCGAACATCGGCCGCGTGGTGGCGCTGCGCCTGGGATGCGGCGACCGCGTACCCGCCTGGACCGTGCAGCGCAACTGCGCGTCCGGGCTGCAGTCCATCGATTCCGCGTACCGCAATATCCGGCACGGCCATTCGGACCTGGTGCTGGCCGGCGGTGTGGAGTCGATGAGCCACGCCCCCATACTGCTCAACGAGACCATGGTCGCCTGGCTGGCCGAATGGCAGCGCGCCAGGACTCTGCCCGCCCGCATGCGCGCTCTCGCGCAGCTGCGGCCCAAACATCTCGCGGTGGTGGTCGGATTGCTCAAAGGACTCACCGATCCGGTGGTCGGCCTCAACATGGGGCAAACGGCCGAAGTGCTGGCCTACCGCTTCGGCATCTCGCGCGAGGCCATGGACGCCTACGCCGCCGAGTCGCATCAACGCCTGCTGCGCGCCCGTGAAGAAGGACGCCTGCATGAAATCGAGCCGCTTTACGATATCCGCGGCAAGGCGTATCTGCATGACGACGGCGTGCGCGAGGACTCGACGCCGGAAAAGCTGGCCAAGCTCAGGCCGGTCTTCGACCGCAAGTTCGGCAAGGTGACGGCCGGCAACAGTTCGCAGATCACCGACGGCGCCGCCTGGGTAATCCTGGCAAGCGAAAAGGCGGTGAAGCAATACGACCTGCCGGTGCTGGCGCGCGTCGTGGACAGCCACTGGGCGGGTGTGAGTCCGGCCCAGATGGGGCTGGGACCGGTGCATGCCGTCGCGCCGTTGGTGAAGCGCAACCGCCTGACCCTGGACAAGGTCGATTACATGGAGCTCAACGAGGCGTTTGCCGCACAGGTGCTGGCCTGTCTGCATGCCTGGCAGGACGCGGATTACTGTCGGGACGAACTCGGTCTGAACAAACCGCTGGGCGAATATCCACGTGAGCATCTCAACGTGGACGGTGGCGCCATCGGGGCCGGACACCCGGTAGGCGCCAGCGGGACTCGCATCACCCTCAGACTGCTCCATATCCTGCGCCGCGAAAAGGCCCGCTACGGCATATCCACGCTCTGCATCGGCGGCGGTCAGGGCGGCGCCCTGCTGATCGAAAATCCGGAGGTGGCCGGCGCATGAACGAAACCGTTCACAACTGGCAGCGGGAGACAGACGAGCATGGTATGTGTTGGCTCACCCTCAATGTGCCCGGCGGCGCGAACGTGCTTTCCCATGCCGTCCTGGAGGAGCTGGACGGCATTCTGGACGACCTGCACCAGAACCCGCCGCACGGGCTGGTGTTCGCCTCGGGCAAAAACGGCGCCTTTATCGCCGGGGCCGACGTGGGCGAGTTTTCCCAGATCATCGACGAGCAGCAGGCACAGGAAATGATTCGCCGCGGGCAGGCCATCATGGACCGCATCGCGGCGCTGCCCTTCCCCACTCTCGCTCTGATCAACGGTTACTGTCTCGGCGGTGGGTTGGAACTGTCCCTGGCCTGCGACTACCGCATCGCACAGGAAGGCGCACGCACGCGCATCGGTCTGCCGGAAGTGAAGCTGGGCATTCATCCCGGTTTCGGCGGCAGCGTGCGCAGTATCCAGCGTATCGGTCCGCTGGCCGCGATGAATCTCATGCTGTCCGGTCGTACCGTGGACCCACGTGCCGCCAGGCGCATGGGGCTGGTCGACGAGGCCGTGCCCGAACGTCAGTTGCGCGCCGCCGCCGTTTATTACCTGATGAACCGACCGCCAGTCCAGGCGCCGGACTGGAAGGGGCGGTTGGCCAACCTGCAGCCGGTGCGTCCCCTGCTGGCGCGCATCATGCGCCGTCAGGTCGCCGCTAGGGCACCGCGCGCGCATTACCCCGCCCCCTATGCCTTGCTCGACCTGTGGGTGGAACACGGCAGCGACGAGCGCGCCATGCTGGAGGCCGAAGCCGAATCGGTGGCGCGGCTGATCGTCGGCCAGACGGCCCGCAACCTGGTGCGGGTCTTCGAACTGCAAAACCGCCTCAAATCGCTGGGGCGCGAGGGCGCCGAAGATATCCACCACGTGCATGTCATCGGCGGCGGCGTGATGGGTGGCGACATCGCCGCCTGGTGTGCGCTGCAGGGATTCCGCGTCACGGTGCAGGACCAGGACACCAACGCCCTGGGTCGCGCCGTGCATCGCGCGCAGCGGATATTCAAGCGCCGCTTCAAACGGGACCGGCTGGCGATTCAGGCCGCCATGGACCGGTTCATCCCCGACAACCGTGGCGTCGGTCTGCGCCACGCGGATGTCGTGATCGA
>JARRKE010000042.1 GCA_037388465.1 Gammaproteobacteria bacterium | reverse complement strand
ACGCGCGAGGTGAGCACGGGATAGCTGATTTCCTGCCTGGCGCTCAGGCCGTTGATGGCGAGCTGCGCCTTGACGCTGTCCAGCTTGTCATCCTCGGCGAACAGCAGGAAGGGATTGCATTCGTTCTGCAGCCGGTCGGGCAGCAGCCAGCGGCTGTCCAGGTGGATCAGTTCGCGGCCCAGCACGGAGGGCAGCAGTGCGGGCTGCGGGCCGTCGTACATCACCACCGGTTTGCCGCGTGCGGCCGACACCACATCGGCGGGGATGGCGTTGAAGCCGAGCCCGGGATACAGCGCCCCCATCGTCGCCAGCCACAGCAGGGCGCTGCTCGCCGCCAGCGTTGAGCCGTCGCGCACCCGCCACCAGTACACGGTGTAGCCCAGCCAGATGATGAGCGTGACGATCGAGGCCGCATTGACGCCGTGGAACCACCACAGCATGCCGAGCAGCAGCCAGATCACCAGGCTGGCCACCAGCCAGCCGGCCACGCTCGCCACGCGCACGAAACGCAGGCCGGGGCGGTACAGCAAGGTGGCGCTGATCAGGCTCAGCGGCACCAGCGAGGCATACAGATAACGGCCGAAGGTCTTGATGAGCAAAAACGGCAGGAAGCTGATCAGCAGCCAGACCAGCAACAGCTTCACGTAGCGACTGAGGTCCGGTTCCAGCGACTCGCTTTGCCGCGGCCAGGCCAGGAACAGCGCCAGAAAGGTCCACGGCAGGCTGAGCTCGACCAGTCCGCCGATGGGGCGCAATGAGAAGTCGAAGAAATCGCGCGCCTTGAGTTCGTGCTGCAGCGTCGCCGTGCTGGCGCCGCCGAGCGCCTGATGCACGTACACGTACCAGGGCAGGGCGAGCAGCAGGAACAGCGCCGCCGCGATTGCGATCCACGGCCAGTGACGCGCCACGCGCTTGCGCAGGTCTTCTTCCATGAGCAACAGGGCGAGTGCACCCGAGCCCACCAGCACCAGGGCGATCGGTCCCTTGACCAGGAAGCCGGCGGCGGTGGCCACCGCGGCAAGCATGAGGGCGGCCGGACCCGCACCGTTGCGCCAGCGCAGCGCGAAATAAAGCGCCAGCGCGCTGAGCGCCGCGGTGGGAATGTCCAGCAACAGCATGCGCGCGCCGATGGCGATGCTCGCCGTGGACAGCATGATCAGTCCGGCCAGCAGGCTGTAGTGCAGGTCGCGCCGCATCTCCCAGGCGATCAGGGCGGTGGCCAGCACGAACAGCGCCGCGAACAGCACCGCTACGATGCGCGCGCTGGTCAGCGATACGCCGAACACGTCGTAGCTCGCCGCCGTGATCCAGTACAGCAGCGGCGGTTTCTTGATGCGCGGCTCGTTGTCCAGGCAGGGGATCAGCCAGTGGTCCTGTTCCACCATGCACATCGGTGTGCGCAGGCCCAGGTAGTACTCGTCCTTGGTGGTGACCGAGGTGACCTGGCCGATGCCGGGCGCGAACAGCACCACCGCGAGCACGAACAGGGCGGCGAACCACAGGGCGCGGCGTGCCGGCGTCGTGGCGTTGATGCGGGTGAGCCAGGTGTCGGATGTGTTCACGGCTGAAGGCATGAAGGAGTACCGCGCGATGATAGCGGCTGGGGCGCGGCGGGCCAAACACGGTGCGCCTGTGGCAGAATGTTCGGATGGATTACAGGAGTTGCATGAGATGAGTTCTTCGAACCGTCCCGAAGCCGGGGTCAAGCAGCGCGGCGCCGAGAAGATGGCGCGCATCCCGGTCAAGATCGAACCCCTGCAGCAGGTGGCGCGCAAGCCGCGCTGGATTCGCGCCAAATCGCATGCCGGCCCGGAGGTGCAGCGCCTCAAGCGCGTGCTGCGTGAGAACCGCCTGCACACCGTCTGCGAAGAGGCTGCCTGCCCGAACCTGGGCGAGTGCTTCGGGCACGGCACGGCGACCTTCATAATCATGGGGGATATCTGCACCCGTCGCTGCCCGTTCTGCGACGTGGCGCATGGCCGTCCCAATCCGCTGGACCCGGAAGAACCCGAGAACCTGGGGCGCACCATCGCGGCCATGGGCCTGCGCTACGTGGTGATCACCTCGGTGGACCGGGACGACCTGCGCGACGGCGGTGCCGGGCATTTCGTCGACTGCATCCGCAAGACGCGGCAATACAGCCCCGACATCCAGGTCGAGATCCTGGTGCCCGATTTTCGCGGGCGCATGGATGTGGCGCTGGCCCTGCTGCACGAGGCGCCGCCCGATGTGTTCAACCACAACCTGGAAACGGTGCCGCGTCTTTACCGCCAGGCCCGTCCCGGTTCCGATTACGAGTGGTCACTCGATCTGCTGGAACGCTTCAAGCAGGTCCACCCGAATGTGCCCTCCAAGTCCGGCATCATGCTCGGACTGGGCGAGACCATGGACGAGGTGGAGCAGGTGATGCGTGATCTGCGTGCACACGGGGTGGAGATGCTGACCCTGGGGCAGTACCTGCAGCCATCCCGTCATCACCTGCCGGTGGATCGTTTCGTGACGCCCGAGGAGTTCGACGCACTGCGTGAGCTGGGCGAGTCCATGGGCTTTACGCACGTCGCCAGCGGACCCATGGTGCGTTCTTCCTACCACGCCGACCAGCAGGCCGCCGGCGTTCTGTGATCTAGCACGCAGCGAACTGCCGCCGTGTGGTTCCGCCATCTGACCGAAACCCTGATCCTGCCGCCGGCCGGGCCGCTGCTGCTGGCTATCCTCGGTCTGTTGCTGACCCTGCGCTGGCGACGGACGGGCATGACCCTGGCCGCCGCCGGTATCGTCCTGGCCTGGCTGGCCAGCCTGCCCGTCGTGGTCTATCCGCTGGCCGGGCTCTGGTCATCTTCCACACCGCCGCTGACGAGCATCCCCACCGATGCCCAGGCTATCGTCGTGCTGGGTGCCGGGCGGCGCGATGCGCCGGAATACGGCGGCCAGACCCTCACCCCGAACGGCCTGCAGCGCGTGCGCTACGCGGCCTGGCTTGCGCGCCGCACCGGCCTGCCGGTGCTGACCAGCGGCGGCAGCGTGACGCCGGAATCGCAGTTGAGCGAGGCGGTCCTGATGCGCGAGGTGCTGGAACGGGATTTTCATGTACCGGTGCGCTGGGTGGAACAACTCAGCCATACCACCTGGCAGAACGCGCAGCTCACCGCATACATGCTCAAGCCCCTGGGGATCCGCCGCGTGCTGCTGGTCACCCAGGCCTGGCATATGCCGAGGGCGTTGTGGTCGTTCCGTAAGGCCGGCCTCGACCCCATCGCCGCGCCCACCGGCTTCGCCGGGCCGGATAGCCGGGAACAGGGATTATTGGGCTGGCTGCCGCAGGCGCGTGCCGCGCGCACCATGACCGAGCTGGCCCATGAGGTGCTGGGGCTGACCTGGTACCGCCTGCATTATTGAATTACTTCATCCCGCGCCGTGAGGCGATGCGATCGGCGAGACGCGTGGTCTCCGGCAGCCGGTAGCGGGGCGTGCAGGCCAGCACCAGACGGATCGCCGATTCCAGGCCGATGCGGTGTCCGGGCGAGACGAACACGGGCTTGATGGGCGGCGATGCCGAGACGGCGCGGGTGGGCGATGCCCTGGCCGTCGCAGATCAGCAGGTCCGGTGCCTGTTTCAATTTACCCAGGGCTTCCAGGACGGCCGGCAGTTCGCGGAACGACAGCAGGCCTGGCACGTAGGGAAAACGTGTCGGTTGTTCGGCGATGACCTGTTCCAGCGGTTCGAGCGTAGGGAACGCCAACACGACCACGGCGGCGCGGGTGATTTTACCGTTGTCCTTGAATCCGACATCCACCCCGGCCACCCGCTCGATGGGGCCGAAGTCGTCGTGCAGCACCACGCGTTCACGCAACTTCTCCTGTATCGCGCGGGCTTCCTGGGTATTGGTAGGCCAGTCGGTTTTCATGTGTGTGGGGGTGATGGGGTGGCCGGTTCAATGGCCTGTTTTTTCAAGCGCGGGTCGTGCTTGTCTTAAAACCCGCCGTGCACGCCCACGCCGATGCTGAAATATACCGGGATGCTCTTGTCCTTGGGCGGCCACAGATACAGGGACTGCGCTTCGATCACCGGGTAGCGGTAATCCACGTTGTCGATCTTGCGGGTTTCGATCCGGTCGACCTTGCCCACCACCGTCACCACTCGTCCGGCGGCATAGATGACGGGGTCGAGAAACCCCTGGCGCACGATCAGGAAACGGCCCAGCGTCGGTTCCTCCGACTTGGGGCGCAGGTCGTCGTCCAGGGGAAAGCTCAGCACCGTCAGCTCGGTGTCCTGCTTCAGATTCTGGGTGCTGATGATGACCCCGCCCCAGATCAGCGGACCGGCCGGCAGGGGACCGCCGCCTTCGCTCAGCACGTGCGGGGGCGGGACCGTGCTTGCGCTTTGCACCACCTCGTCCGGGAAAGGGGGCTTGGTGGCGCATCCGGCCAGCCAAAGCGTGGTCAGCAGGACGAAACCGAACCGCAGGGCCCGCTGCATGGACGACTGGGTTTTCACGCCACGGTCTCAGTGTCGGTCATGGTCATGGTAATAGGGCGGCCCATAGGGGCCGTAATAAGGCCAGTAGGGGTACCAGGGGCTCCACGGGTTGCACCAGGGATCGGTCCAGCACGGGTCGCGATAGGTCTCGGGGCGGGGCTCCGGCCAGAGATGCGGGGGGCCGGCCTGGAGCAGGGGGTAGGGATACTCGTAGTTGCCGATTTTTTCCCTGCGCAGGCCCTGGAGGTGGCCGGCGAAGGTGACCTCTCGGCCGGCCTTGTACAGCGCCGGGTCGTAGAATCCCTTCGAACAGGCGATGAAGCGTCCCTGCGCACGTTCACGTTCCAGCACGGGACGCGCGGTGCTGTCCAGTGGCAGGGCGAGCATTGTAAAGCAGGTCTGCCCCTGTTCCGGCTTGGTCTGGATGATGGTGCCGCCCCAGCGCACCGTCTGGCCGGTGGTCCTGGCGGCCATGGCCTGCTGCGGGGTCAGGTCGACATACGGGCCGGGAGGCTGGAGTTCGGGGGCGCTTGCGCAGCCACCGAGCAGCAGGACGGTGAACAGCAGCAGTCCGCCCAGTCGCCCCAGAGGGCCGGGCAACGGGATTTGGCGTGGTTGGCGCATTGCGGTCAGGCGGCGGAGATGCGCACCGGCATGCGCTTGGCGCCCCAGGTGCCGGGTTTTTCCTCGAACACGCCGGCCGCCTTGGTACCGCATTTGGGGCAGGCGCCGTCCGGGGTGAGGTTCCATTCACTGATGACGTACCAGTCGCGGCCGATGAGGCGGGTACCGCAGCTGTGGCAATAGGTGCTCTCGCCCGCCTCGTCGTGCACGTTGCCGGTATAGGCGTAGTGCACGCCGTTGTCGAGGGCGATCTGGCGCGCACGGGTCAGGGTGGCGGGCGGTGTCGAGGGATAGTCCATCATCTTCCAGTCGGGATGAAAGGCCGTGAAGTGCATGGGCACGTCCGGTCCGAGATTTTCGACCACCCATTGGGTCATCTCGTTCAATTCGGCCTCGGAATCGTTTTCGCCGGGGATGAGCAGGGTGGTCAGCTCGAACCACACATCGGTCTCGTGCTTGAGGTATTTCAGGGTGTCCAGCACCGGTTCGAGATGGCCGCCGCAGATCTTCCAGTAAAACCGCTCCGTGAAGCCTTTCAGGTCCACGTTGGCGGCGTCCATGTACTTGTAGAACTCGATGCGCGGTTCCGGGTTGATGTAGCCGGCCGTCACGGCTACCGACTTGATGCCCTTCTCGCGGCAGGCGATGGCGGTGTCGACCGCGTATTCCAGAAATATGACGGGGTCGTTATAGGTGTAGGCCACGCTGCGGCAACCCAGGCGTTCGGCCGTTTCCGCCAGCTGTTCCGGCGAGGCGGAATCCATCAGGCGGTCCATCTCCCGGGCCTTGCTCATGTCCCAGTTCTGGCAGAACTTGCAGGCCAGGTTGCACCCCGCGGTGCCGAAGGACAGCACCGGGGTGCCCGGCAGGAAGTGATTGAGCGGCTTTTTCTCGATCGGGTCCACGCAAAAGCCCGACGAGCGCCCGTAGCTCGTCAGCACGATTTCGTCGTGATAACGCCCGCGTACGAAGCACAGGCCTTCCTGGCCCTCGTGCAATTTGCACTCCCGAGGGCAGACGTCGCACTGGATACGGCCGTCGTCGAGGCGGTGCCAGTATTTGGTGGGGTGGAGCCCCTCTTGGGCTTGAATATTCATGGTTTCGTCAGAAAACCGTATCTATACTTCCATTACATTTACAGATAGTGCCTGTCAGGGTATTTTTCAATCATGCAGGACCTGCATGGAGCGCGTCTATAACCATAAATTAACAAAGGTCTTGCGCGAGCCACCGCCAAAGGAAAGAGGTATCACGGAGTCATGCAGATCAGACCTCCAGCCGTCGCCGGGATGTTCTATCCCGCGGACCCTACCGAGCTTCATCAAACCATACAGCACTTTTTGCGCGAGGCCGAAACCGACGAACTCCCCCCCAAGGCGATGATCGTTCCCCATGCGGGGTACATCTATTCGGGGCCGGTGGCCGCTTCGGCCTACGCCCGGCTGAAAAACCATCCCCAGCCGATCGAGCGGGTCGTGCTGCTGGGTCCGTCGCACCGGGTGGGGTTTTACGGGGTTGCGGCGCCCAGCGCCGAATATTTCGAGACGCCGCTGGGGCGCATCGAGGTCGACCGCGAGGCCATCGAGCAAATCGTGAAGCTCTCCGAGGTATTCGTGTTCGATCAGGCGCATAGCCTCGAACACAGCCTCGAAGTGCATCTGCCCTTTCTGCAGGAGACCCTGGGCAAGTTCAAGCTGGTGCCCCTGGTCGTGGGCAGCGCCACCGCCGACGAGGTGGGCATGGTCCTGGAGGCGCTCTGGGGCGGTCCGGAAACCCTGATCGTCATCAGCTCCGATCTCAGCCACTACCTCAGTTACGAAGAGGCGCGGCGTTTGGACCGCGTGACCACCGCGGCGATCGAGGCGCTGGATGCCCATGCCATCGGTGACGAACAGGCCTGCGGGCGCATCCCCATCCGGGGGCTGCTGCGGGTGGCGCGTCGGCACGGGCTGCAGGCCCACGCACTGGACGTGCGCAATTCCGGCGATACCGCCGGGCCCCGCGATCATGTAGTCGGATACGGCGCCTATGCATTCAAGTGAGTATGGGTCCGAGGAACGGGCTGCACTGCTGAAGATCGCGCGCAATTCAATCGAATACGGCCTGACCCATCGGCGGGCCCTGCCAATCAGTCCGGAGGACTACCCGGAGCATCTGCGCGAGGAACGCGCAAGCTTCGTGACCCTGAAACGCCACGATGCATTACGGGGCTGTGTCGGCGGTCTGGCGGCTTATGAGCCGCTGGTGGTCGACGTCTCCGATCATGCCTATCAGGCTGCCTTCGGCGATCCGCGGTTCCCCGTCGTGGAACGCCATGAACTGGCCGACCTGGAGATCGGCATCTCGGTGCTCAGCCGTTCCGAACCGCTGGAATTCAGCAGCGAGCAGGACCTGGTCGCGCAGCTGCGGCCCGGTGAGGACGGGCTCATTCTCGAGGACGGGTTGTATCGCGGTACCTTCCTGCCCAGCGTGTGGGAGCAGCTGCCGGAGCCGGGCGAGTTCCTGCGCCAGCTCAAGCAAAAGGCCGGCCTGATGCCGGATTACTGGTCGGACAGTTTGCGTGTGGAGCGGTATACCACGGAGCATTTTGTTTGAAGTTAGGTTTCGCGTGTGGGTGCTGACTAACTAACGTTGTTGGACTTGTTTCGCGCTTTTGAGGTTAGGATTTCTTTGCCTAACGCGTTCACACAGCGCGAGGTACTTTCTCTTGCGTGCCCAAGAGAAAGTACCCAAAGAGAAGGGCACCCCCACCGCCTTGGCCTTCGGCTTCCCTCACAACCACTGACTTGCGACGGGCACGGTTCAACGCACCTTCCCTGGTGCGATGAACCTCAGCCCGGCGTCCCTGCCGGGCTGGCCCTGCAAGCCACCGGCTGCTCGGCAAGGCGGGACGGGGTTTTTGGTGAGAGGTGAGACGTAAGGTGTGAGGAGGAATTCGGCGTTTCGTCTGTCACTGTTTCTCTTATCTCCTTACTCCTCACCCCTTGCTGATAATCTTTCCATCAAGTAACACAAACAATCCTGGCGAACGATACGCGTATCGAGCGTCAGCATGGACGGCATGCTCGGGCGGATGAGGGTGATATGGCCGTCGACGTGAGAGAAAAAACGATCGGTGACATCCTGTCCTTCCTCGTCGCGTGCCTCCAGCCTGGCCTGGCTGTCCGGCCGCAGCACGCCGAAGCGCGTGCCGACGGCAAGTTCACGGAAGTTGTAGTGGTCGATTTCAGCATCGAAGGCGATGTCCACCGCGCCGTGATCGAAGCTGAAGCTGAAGGGTTCTGGAACCTTGACCGTGGCGACGGTGTGGAACAGGTCGATGTCGTGGGCGGCCACGGGATGATCGGGTATCTCTGCCAGGTTCAGGCAGGCCTCGATGAATTCCGCGGCATGTTCTGCACCGGCGGCGACGCCGGGCTTGCCGCATTCCAGCGTGGTGGCCGGGCACAGTTCGGCGAGGGCCATGGACTGCACGCCGCGCGGCCGGATGAAGTAGACGACGGTGCGCCCGAACAACGAGGCCAGTTGCATGAAGCGGTCGTCGAGGTGGTTGATGCAGGCGTAATGCGGGTTGAGCCCGGTGTTGTTATGTACGTCGATGCTGGCGAAAATGTTTCGCTCGCGCATGATGTCGACCACCTCGGCCATCATGCGTCGCTCCGGGCTGTCCGGCGCATCGCCGCCCGGCCAGATCCGGTTGTAGTCGGGTTGGCCGTCCAGGGCGCGCAGGCCTTCCCTGGCCGCGCTCACATTGCCGAAAAATACCGACAGCGCCCGTGGCAGCGGTTGATCCGTGTAGCGGCGCAGTACGTGTTGGATGGCGGCCAGGCCGGCGTCCTCGTTGCCGTGCAGCAGCACGGATACGAACAGCGGTGCCTCCCGCCGTCCCGGTAGATGCATCAGGGTGGGGCCGGGCAGCACGGTGTGCAGCTCGCGCGCGCCGACCTCCAGCAGCCCGTCGGGAATTTCCTGGATCTGATTCAGTTTGGTCATCGCTTTGGTTGTAGATGTCATTTCTTGGGTGATGTTCACAAAGGCCAGCGATGTACCGGGACGTCACTACGCTGATTGTCGAGATAGGCCGCGCTCATTTGCACAATATCGTTGCCGTGGGTCAGCAGGTGGCGGCGTTGCCAGGCTGCGCCGTGCTGCCGTGTTTCCACCCGTTCGGCAATGATGTCGAGCCAGCGACCGGCATCCTCGTCATTCAGGCCGAGGCGGGCAAGTCCACGCCTTGCCAGGGGCAGCAGGGTTTGGGCGATCAGCCCGGCAGCGGTGTGCCGCTGTCCGTCGAGCCAGGTGAGCTGGGCGTCGAGGCTGTAGCGTGCGGCGCCGTAGAAATTGTCCTTGGCATGCGCGAAATCGATGTCGGGCTGATCCGTTTCGGTCTCGTCGACGAGTGCGGCGCACAAACCGTAAAAGAAGGCGGCATTGGCGATGCTGTCGGTGAGGGTCGGACCGGCGGGCACCACGCGCTGCTCGATACGGATGTGTGGTTCACCCTCGGCGCCGAAGCCGACCAGCGGGCGGTTCCAGCGCCAGATGGTGCCGTTGTGCAGGCGCAGGTGGGCGAGGTTGTCCGCGGGTTCGTCGATTTTGATCGGCAGCAGGACGGGAAAGTGATCCAGGTTTTCCTGAAAGCATTCAATGATCGAATGCTGCACGTAACCGGTGCCGAACCCGACCCGGCGGACCGGCCCACGCGCGGCACCGTCGAATCCGCCCAGCTCGACGGATTGTTCGAATACGGGAATCCGCGTCTCGTCCCACAGGTCCTTGCCGAACAGCAACGGGGAGTTGGCGCTCACGGCGACCAGCGGCGCCGAGGCCATGATGCTGGCGTTGTAATAACGATGCGCCTGTTGGGCCGGGACCTGGAGATGGATCTGAAACGAGGTGGTGGCGGATTCCATCATCACGTCGCGGTGTACGCACAGCAGGTGTTCGTGCCCCGTGATCTCCAGGCGCAGGGGGCGCCCTTCGCGATGTTTGAGGACCTGCGCGTTCAATGCCCGGTAGCGGTTCATGGGCGACATGTGGCGCTTGTCGAGATCGCTCTCGCGCAGGGTGGGCAGAATGCCGATCAGCATCAGATGAAGATCGAGGCCGCCCGCACAGGCCTCGGCACGCTGCCAGAGCGCGGCAAGGTCGGCGTGAAAGTCGCTCAAGGCGTGTCCGGCGAGCACGCGCGGCTGGTTGTTGAACTCCACGTTGAACTTGGCGAGTTCGGGTGTGGCCAGCGGCGTGTTAAGTGCCTCGAGAAATTCGGGATTGCGCGGGGCGGGACGCAGTCGCCCGTCCACCAGCCAGGCCTCGATCTCGAAGCCGCCGACCAGACTCCGGTCACGGAACCGTTCGCTTTCGAGCCAGGTTCGAAGCAGTGCGGTTTCTTCGCGCAGCCGATCGGCAAAGCGGGTGAAGTCCTGGGATGAAAACCGCGTTGCGCCGATCTCCTGCCCCACGCCTCATTCGTCCTCGTCGTCTTCTTCCTGAATGTCGTATTGTTCTTCGAGCAGGTCGCCCCATTGCTGTTCGTGCTTTTCGATGAACAACAGCAGGCGGTGCCGGAATTCGAGCAGGTCGCGCTCGAAGGCGGAAAAGTCCTCGCCGCCGTCGAGCACCTGGGCGGAGCGCTCCAGGCCGAGCAGAGCGTCGCGCAGATTCAGGCTGGCCGCCATGGCGCCCTTCACTCGCTCGCGGACCTGGGGGATCCAGTCGCGGTCGTTGACGACGGAGCGCATGCTCTCACCGGTTTCGAGCAGGCGTTTGCGCAGGCGCGGCACGGCACCGATCTTCTGGCTTTTGATGTCGCCCCACACGCTCAGATCGAGCAGATTCCGCCAGCGTTCGCGCAGGTCGGCGATCTGGGCCGGATCGAAGTCGAAGGAGCTGCGTACCGCAGAGTCTTCGAAAGCCAATGGTGAAACCCCCTGATGAAACAAGTCTAGCAGTTGCCGCCATGGGCGGTTTTTATGATTGTCGCACGTTGCCGCGGTGGCCTGAAGGCGGCGTCAGCCGCCGGCTTCACGGTCGCGTTGCCGTTCTTCCCAACGTACGACGGCGCTGCCGATGCTGCCGATGAACATGCCGCCGGATCCGATGATGAACAGCCAGACCCCGGCCCGTTCAAGCGAGGTCCACAAAAAGAACACGCTGCCGATCAGAAAGGCGAGATTGCCGGTCAGGCCGAGCGCAATGTGAATCCAGGGGAAGTCGCGCAGGAAGGCGCTGAATAAACGTAACGATGAGGGTGTGTCGGTTTTGCTGACTGCCATGGGAAATGATTGATCGCATCCTTTACCGGATTGGTCCGCTCGGGCGGATGCGAGTTCAGCCGGCGTACCGTGCCGGTCTTCAGCGCTGCGACAGCAGAGCGTCGAGTCGCTCGAGACGTTCCGGGGTGCCGATGTCCATCCAGGCGCCGCGGAAGTGTTCGCCGCTGACGCGCCCGGCCTGCATCGCCCCGCGCAACAGCGGCGCCAGCGGGAAGGTGCCCGGCCGGCATGCCGCAAACAGTTCGGGGCGATAAATGCCGATGCCGCTGAAGGTGAGAAGTGCCTGGCCGGTCTCGAGCACCCGGCCGTCGCGCAGCGCGAAATCGCCCTGAGGATGTTGGGGCGGATTGTCGACCAGCACCAGGTGGGCCAGGTCGTCTGGTGCCAGTCGCGGTGGTGGCAGGGGGTAGTCGGTATGGATGTCGCCGTTGACGACCAGGAAAGGGGCGTTGCCCAGCAGGGGCAGCGCGCGGTAAATACCGCCGCCGGTTTCCAGGGCCGTTTCACCTTCGTACGAATAACTGATGTGTACGCCGTAACGGCCGCCGTCGCCGAGGTAGTCGCTGATTTGCGCCCCGAGGTGCGCCGTGTTGATGACGATTTCGCACAGGCCGGCGGCGGCCAGTCGTTCCAGGTGGTATTCGATCAGGCAGCGTCCGCCGGCCTTGAGCAGCGGTTTCGGGGTGGTGTCGGTCAGCGGCCGCATGCGTTCGCCGCGGCCGGCGGCGAGGATCATGGCGCGCATGGTCAGGCCGGCTCGGTTGCGGGGATGATGCGCAGCGTGGCGGGCAGGTGCTCCTCGTACCAGGCGTGCACGGGTTCCAGCATCGGGTGGGCAAGCTCTTCGCCGAGCAGCCGCCACAGCCGGGGCATGTGGCGCAGGTAGTCAGGCTTGCCGTCGCGGTGCGCCAGGCGGGTGAAGATGCCGATGATCTTGGTGGTGCGCTGCGCGCCCAGCACCCAGTAGGCCGTTTCGAAACGGTCGTGGTCGAGTGACGGGAAGGCGGCGAGATAACGCGCCAGCATTTCCTTTTGCAGCGCATCAGGCACGTCGCGGCGGGCGTCGCGCAGCAGGGAGACCAGATCGTAGGCGGGCGAACCCAGCAGGGCGTCCTGGAAATCGAGCAGGCCGCAGGCCGCCACGCCCGCGCGTCCGGGCAGCACCATGAGGTTGTCCACATGATAGTCGCGCAGCACCAGGGTGCGGGGCAGGCTGTCCACGCCGGGCAGCACGCTCCGCCAGGCCGAGACGAAGCGCTGACGCGTCGTCTCGCCAGTGGGCCGGCCGGTGACGGCCGGCAGATACCAGTCGATCAGCAGGGAAGCTTCGCGCAGCAGCGCCGTCTCGTCGTAGGGCGGCAGGCCGGTGGCGAGGTCGGGCCGCCAGCGCTGCTGCAGGGCGATCAGGGTGTCCGTGGCCAGCCGGTAGAGGGCGGCCTCGTCGTGACCTTCCGCCAGGGCGCGGGTGAAGGTGCGGTCGCCGAGGTCCTCGAGCAGCAGAAAACCCTGCTCCGGCGCCGCCGCTTCGATGCGCGGGGCGCTCAGGTCAAGGGCGTGCAGCCGTTCGGCGATGGCGATGAAATCCTGCGGGCGTTCCCTGTCGGGCGGGGCGTCCATGGCGATCCAGGTCTTGTCTGCCTGACGCGCGCGGAAGTAACGCCGGAAGCTGGCGTCGGCCGAAGCGGGAATGAGTTCGAAATCGTCGGTGCGGAGCCGTTCGCTGAGCCAGCGTTGCAGGGCTTCGAGTCGCTCGGGCATGGGGTCGGGCGCGCTGAATCGTCGGGCGGACAGCATAGCATGCCGCACCGGGTGCCCCCGGTTCAGTGCAGGGACGGGCTTTCGCTTTTCAGCTGGATCAGGGTCTCGCGGATCTGGTCCGCGTCGTCCGCTTCGCGGGCGAGTTCCAGGTAATGCACGAGGTCGGTGCTGGCGGCCTGATAGCACTCCAGCGAGGCGAGTACGAGGCCGCGGTCGCGGTATTCGGTCGTCTGCGTCTCGTCCAGGGACAGCATGAGGTTCATCACCTCCAGCGCCTTGGGGAGTTCGTCCTTGGCAAGGTAAATACCTTTCAGGTTGCGCAGCAGGCGCATCACGATTTCGCGCGTGCTGGCGGCCTGCAGGAGGCTGCCCAGGTCGTCGACTTCGGTATCGAAGTACTCGCTGAGCATTTCCTCCAGGTCGTGTTCGTCGAGGCTGACCCCGCGGTTGAAGGGGTCGAGCACCACGGCATGGCGGTAGACGGGCAGTTTGACCAGAAAATGTCCAGGGAAGGAGACGCCTTCCAGCGGCAGGTCGATGCGCCGCCCGAGTTCGATGTAGACCACCGACAGGGTGATCGGAATACCGACCCTCCGGTCGATGACCTCGTTGATGAAGCTGTTGCGGGGGTCGTAGTAATCGTCGATGTTGCCGCTGAAGCCCTTCTCGTCGAACATGAAGTGGTTCAGGGTGCGCAGCCGGTCCTCGAGGCTGGGATTCTCGGGCAGCTGGCCCTTCAGCTCGACCGACCACTCGTCGATCAGGCGACGGTAATCGGTGGCCTTCAACCCCGGATATTCGCGCGCGGCGATGGCCAGCGCGGCGTCCAGCGGGCTGGTGGTCTGCTCCCGTTCCTTGAGCGCCGTGAGAACGTCCTGCTGATCGAAGGAGTTCATGTCACGATCAATCGGTTGCCTCATAACTGCAACATGACCCCAACCCGCCTTTTTTTCAAGTAGGGCGGGACAAGTGAGGGGAAAAGCGGGACCGGCGGTGCTTCAGGCCGAGAGGCGCTGGGCGGTCTGCAAATGGACTACGCGCGTCTCGATGCGGCCGTCCGGATACAGGTCCAGCCAGCGATAGGCGGGGGGCAGGGTGTCGATCACCAGCCGTTCCTGACGGGGCTTGAACTGGATACAGGTGGCCGGGGTGCCGAGCAGGCGTACCCCGTTGCGGGTGCTGTCCCAGTGCTGATGCACGTGCCCGAACATCACCGCCCGCACCTGCGGAAAGTGGTCCAGCACCGCGAACAGTTCGTCGGCGTTGCGCAGATTGATGGTGTCGATCCAGGGGCTGCCCATGTCGACCGGATGATGGTGCAGGGCGACCAGTGCATGCCGGGCCGGATGCCGGTCCAGGCATTCCTCCAGCAGGCTCAGTTCCGCTTCGTCGAGCCGTCCCCAGGGTTCGCCGGGCACGCTGCTGTCCAGCAGGATGATCAGCCAGTCGTCCCGTGAGATTACCTTGGGCGTCGAGGTGCGTTCCCCCTGCAGCAGGCTGGAGGCCAGTTCGGCGTCGTCGTGGTTGCCGGGCAGGCAGACCACCGGGGCGCAGGCCGATTCCAGCACCGGCAGCAGCCGTCCGTAGGCGGATTCCACCGGGTCCTGGGCCAGATCGCCGGTGGCGATGATCAGGTCCGCCCCGGCCTCGTTGTGCGCCACGACGTCCAGCACCTGCCTCAGGGTGGCGTCGGTGTTGACGCGCGTATGCAGGATGTCACCGGGCTCGGCACAGAAATGCAGATCCGTGATCTGTACCAGGTGCAAGGGGTTGTTCGATCCTGATTCAGCCATCGCTTCCTCTCGAGGCCAGACTTCGACGGGGGCGGATTATACCGATTCGAATATGAAGGCTGTTTGAAGCAGATCAAACGGCTGGATGAATCGGGGGGTGTCCGACCGTTCCCGAACGCCGAGCGGGCCGGTGGAGAAGTGCAGGGTTCATGAAATATTCACGAACTTACCCGCGCTCTTCCCCTCTATTTTTCGCGAAACAGCGTCGTGTGCTGTGTGTTTCCGACATTTTCTACTTTTACATCTTTACCACAGCGGTATCTCTACTGAGGAATTGACATTATGTTGTCTAAAAAATCCATTTCCGGGCGCTGGCTGCGCCAAGCTGCCATCGGCGTCGCCGCTGGCACGGTCCTGATGGCCTCCGGCATGGCATCGGCTTCGGTCAATGTGCTCGAAACCGGTTCCAGTCTGGTTTATCCCCTGTTCAACCTCTGGGTGCCGGCCTATGCCAGGCATCATGCCGACGTGCACATCACCACGGCCAGCACCGGCAGCGGTACCGGCCAGGCCCAGTCCATGCAGGGGCTGGCCCAGGTCGGCGCCTCCGACGCTTATCTGAGCAACGCGCAGATGAAGCGCAAGCCCAGCATGCTGAACATCCCGCTGGCGATTTCCAGCCAGATGGTGAACTACAACGTGCCCGGTCTGAACCATAAGCACCTCAAGCTGAGCGGCCCGGTGCTGGCTGACATCTATGCCGGCAAGATCACCGAGTGGGACGATGCGCGCATCGCCCGCATGAACCACGGTGTGCACCTGCCGCATCACCGGATCATCGCCGTGCATCGCAGCGACGGTTCCGGCGACAGCTTCATTTTCACCCAGTACCTGAGCAAGTCCACGCCCTGGTGGTCGAAGAAATACAGCTACGGCACCTCGGTGAGCTGGGCGCCCGTGCAGGGGAGCATCGGTGCGGAAGGCAATTCCGGCATGGTCGACGCGCTGAAGAACAACTCCTACTCCATCGCCTATATCGGCATCAGCTACAAGCAGCAGATCAACGCTGCGCACCTGGGTGAGGCGCGTCTGAAGAACCGGGACGGCCACTTCGTGCTGCCGACCGTGCGTACCGTGAAGGCCGCCGCGGCGTCCATGGTGCCGAAGACCCCCGCCGACCAGCGCATCAGCCTGATCTTCGCGCCCGGCAAGTACAGCTATCCGATCATCAACTACGAGTACGCCCTGGTGGACAGCCAGCAGCCCTCCAAGGAAATGGCTGACAACCTGCGTACCCTGCTGAGCTGGGCGATTTCGTCGCGCGGTGGCAATGCCGAACACTTCATGAAGAAGGTTCATTTCGTGCCGCTGCCGAGCAGCGTCGCCAAGCTGTCGCGTGCGCAGATCGAAAAGATTCACGCTTAAGTTGGAACGAGTCTATTTGCCTTCGGTCTGATTGAAGGCATTGACAGGACGGCGGGCGGAACTCTGTGGCGCTCGCCGTCCATTCTTTTCCTTGGATGCAAATACGCGTGTCAACTTTTCGTCTGGGTCTGAGCGCCGTTGCTGCGCTGTTGCCGTTGTCGCTGCTGGCGATCATCGTCTTTTTGATGATCTACGCCTGGCCGGCAATCCAGTTCAACGGTTTCGGGTTCCTGTTTCACAACAGCTGGAACCTCGGCAACATGTACAACGACCCGGTTACCGTGCACGGTACCGAGGTCCTGCCCAACGCCAATTACGGTGTCCTGTTCCTGGTCGCGGGCACGCTGTTGTCATCGCTGGTCGCCATCGTGATCGCCCTGCCCATGGGTGTGCTGTCGGCCATCTTCCTGGCCGAGGCGGTGCGCGGCCCGCTGCGGGAGGCGTCCTCGTTTCTGGTCGAACTGCTCGCGGCCGTTCCCAGCGTGGTGTACGGGCTGTGGGGCTACGTCGCATTGATCCCGCTGCTTTCGCATCACGTTTACCCGGTGCTCGAGAAAATACTCGGACCGGTATTTCCCTTTTTCCGCGGTCCGACCGGCAGCGGTTACGGACTGCTCACCTCGGGCATCGTACTCAGCTTCATGATCGTGCCGCTGATCACCGCCACGCTGCGTGATGCCCTGGTGGCGACACCGATTGCCCTGCGCGAATCCGGTGTCAGCCTCGGCGCGACGCGCTTCGAGGTGATTCTCCGTGTGTTGTTGCCCGGGCTGCACCGCGTCCTGGTGGGCGCGACCATCCTGGCCCTGGGGCGCGCCCTGGGCGAGACCATGGCGGTGTTGATGGTCAGCGGCAACGCCCTCAACTACGTGCCCAAGAATATCTACGATCCCATCTCCACCATGGCGGCCTTCATCGCCTCGCAGCTCGACAGTGCTCTGCAGGATCCCACCGGCATGGCGGTGCGTGCGCTGGCCGAGATTGCGCTGCTGCTGATGGTGATCTCGGTCGTGGTCAACGCCGCGGCACGTCTGGTGCTGTGGTTCGCCGGAGGCCGGAAATGAGCGCTTCCGCCGACGTGCTCAATCCCGCAGGCGCCACGCGCCGCGTGAGTTTTTCCCGCCGGCGCCTGACGTCCTGGCTGGGCTGGGGGCTGGCCGGTTTCGCCTTCGCCGTGCTCGGCCTGGTGCTGTTGTACCTGTTGGTGTTCGTAATGCTGCGCGGTGGCGCGAGCATTCACCTCAAGACCTTCGTCGAGGATACGCAAGGCATCTCGGGCGGGCTGCGCAATGCCATCGTGGGCTCCCTGGCCATCTCGGGCGGGGCCCTGTTCGTCGCGGCGCCGGTCGGGATCTCCGCCGGCGTGTATCTGGCCGAGTACGGAGACGGCTGGCTCGGCATGGTGGGGCGGTTTTTGTCCGATGTTCTGGTGGGCGTGCCGTCCATCGTGCTCGGTTACTTCGGTTACATCACCATGGTGATCGGCTTCGGCTGGCGCTTTTCGCTCGCGGCCGGTTCGCTGACGCTGGCCATCATGATGCTGCCTTATATTGCGCGTACCACCGAGCTGGCCTTGCGCCAGATTCCCCACAATATCCGCGAAGCGGCCTACGGCCTGGGCAGCTCGGAGCGCCGGGTGATTCTGCGCGTGCTGTTGCCGGCCGCCCTGATGCCCGTGTTGACCGGCGTGCTGCTCGCGCTGGCCATCGCGCTGGGCGAGACGGCGCCGCTGCTCTATACCGCGGGCTGGTCGAACTATCTCTGGAGCGGGCACCTGACCCACGAAGGCGTGGGTTATCTGACCTACGTGATCTGGAGCTTTATCAGCGAACCCTATGCCTCCGCGCATCGTCTGGCCTATGCCGCGGCGTTGCTGATCACGCTGATGGTGCTGGCCATCAATCTGCTGGCACGCACCATGCTCAAGCGCCGTCGCTGACGAACGATTGGCATCCCTGCACGCGCACGGGGCGGCGGGTTGACAGCCTCGACCCCAGCCTAGAACCTATCCCGTCAAACCGTACCACCTGGGGGGAGTGTGTCATGAGTCCTGCGGATCCCGAAGAGTTCGATCCCAACGCCACGAGAATCTACGTACCGCCGGCCGGAAAAACCCTGGAAGACGGGGTCAGCGGCAACTACGACTTCAATGTCGAAGATATCCTTGCCGAAGGCTTTCGCCTCACTAGAGGCATGAAAGGCTCATATTGGGCGGCGGCAGCGTTGTACATTCTGGTCGTTGCCGCCGTAGCTTTGTTATTGGCCGGGGCCCTGGCCGTGCTGGGCGTGCCGCAGGAGGGTCTGCTCGGCTTTGTCATTCGGGAGTTAGTGATGACCGTGGTGGCGGCTCCCTTCATAGCCGGTTTTCTGATGATGGGCATTCGCCGTGCCGTGGACCTGCCGATCTCAATGGATACGGCCTTTGCTTATTTCGGTTTTGCTGTACCCATCATTATCGTGGCCATTCTCAAGTTGGTGTTGATTACCGTGGCCTTTTTCCTGCTCATCCTGCCGGCAATATATCTGTATGTTGCCTACATGCTGGCCGTGCCGTTGGTCGTGGAAAAAGGCCTGAGTCCGTGGCGCGCCATGGAGGCCTCGCGCCGCGCCATCACCAGGCACTGGTTCAAGGTGTTTTTCCTGATGCTGGCCATGACTCTCATCCTGTCGGTCAGCGCAATCCCCTTCGGTATCGGCCTGATCTGGACCTGTCCCATGATGGTGGCGGTGATGGGCGTGCTGTACCGCGAAGTGTTCGGCGTGGAAGATGCGCTGATGGCGCAGGCCCTCGCCTGATCCGCCCGGCGGCACCGCATGTCCGTACGCACCCTCACCATGACCGACCCGCTGTACGACTATTTGCTGCGGGTCTCGGTGCGGGAACCTGAGCTGCTGGCCCGGTTGCGCGCCGAAACCGCCGAACTGCCCGAGGCGCGCATGCAGATCTCGCCCGAGCAGGGTCAGCTCATGGGCCTGCTGGTGGAGCTGCTCGGCGTGTGCCGGGCGGTCGAGGTGGGCACCTTCACCGGCTACAGCGCCCTGTGCATGGCGCAGGCCATGCCGGCCGACGGCCGCCTGGTGTGCTGCGACGTGAGCCGGCGCTGGACCGACATCGCGCGCCGCTACTGGCGCGAGGCAGGCCTGGACGACCGCATCGAGCTGCACCGTGCACCCGCCATCGAGACCCTGGACCGGCTGCTCGCCGAGGGCGGGGCGGGGCAGTTCGACTTCGCCTTTATCGACGCCGACAAGGCCGGCTACCTGGACTATTACGAACGTTGTCTGACCTTGGTGCGGCGCGGCGGCCTGGTCGCCCTGGACAACACCCTGTGGGGCGGATCGGTCGCCGACCCCGAAGACCAGAGCGAGGATACCCGGGCGATCCGCGAGCTGAACGAGCGG
>JARRKE010000041.1 GCA_037388465.1 Gammaproteobacteria bacterium | reverse complement strand
GTGGCGGCGGTGAGCTCCGGATGCCACTGCACCGCGATCAGCCAGGGATGGCCGGGCAGTTCGCAGGCCTCCACCAGGCCGTCGGGCGCGTAGGCGGCGGGCTGCAGGTCGTGCCCCAGGGTCTTGATGCCCTGGTGGTGCCAGGAGGCGGCCTGGATTTCCCCCTCGCCGATCAGGCTGGCCAAGTAGGTGTCCGGCAGGATGCGCAGGGCGTGCGGGATCGGTTCGCGCGGCGGCGCGCGGTGCAGCACGGTCTCGCCGTACACGTCCGGCAGGTGCTCGTGCAGGGTGCCGCCCAGGTGCACGTTGAGGACCTGCATGCCGCGGCAGATGGCGAGCAGCGGCAGTTCCATGTCCAGGGCGCGGCCGATGACCTCGAACTCGCAGCTGTCGCGCTCGTGGTCGATGTTGTAGAGCGTTTCGTGCGACCCACCGCCGTAACGCGCCGGGTCGATGTCGCCGCCGCCGGAGAGGACCAGCGCGTCGACCAGGTTCAGCCAGTCGGCCGGCGGGCAGCCGCCGGGCGGAAGCAGGATGGGTACGCCCCCGGCGCGGCGCACCGAGTCGGTGTATTCCGCCGGCAGGCTGTAGCGGTTGCTTTCGCCGCGCCCGTAGGTGGTGATGCCGACAATCGGTCTGTTCATTCGGGCAGGCGTCCCTCGAGTGCGTCCAGGAAGATCTGCTTGAGTTCCTTCGCCGTCACTGGCACCGGGTTGCCGGGCGTCGAGGGATCATGTTCCGCCTCCTCCGCAATCCGATCGATGTCGCGGTCGTCCACGCCGATGCCTTCCAGGGTGTGGGGAATGCCGAGGTTTTCACGCAGCGACAGTATCCAGGCGAGAAAGCCGTCGAAGTCGGGCTCGGGCAGCGCCAGATAGCGCGCGGCGGCGGCGATGCGGCGCTCCACCGCCGGGCGGTTGAAGGCCAGCACATAGGGCATGAACACCGCGTTGGTCAGGCCGTGATGGGTGTCGTAATGCGCGCCCACCGGATGGCTCAGGGAATGGATCGCCCCCAGCCCTTTCTGGAAAGCGGTGGCGCCCATGCCGGCCGCGGCCAGCATGTTGCCGCGCGCTTCCAGGTCGCTGCCTCTGGCGTAGGCGATGGGCAGGTTTTCATGCACCAGACGCATGCCCTCCAGGGCGACGCCGTCGGCAAGCGGGTGGTAGCCGGGAGCGCAGTAGGCCTCCAGGCAATGCGCCAGCGCATCCATGCCGGTCCAGGCCGTGATGTTGGGCGGCAGGCCGACGGTGAGTTCCGGGTCCATGATCACCTGGGCGGGCATCATGCGCGGATGAAAGAGGATGACCTTGCGTTCTTCCTGCTCGTTGATGAGCACCGTGGCGCGGCCGAGCTCGGAGCCGGTGCCGGCTGTGGTGGGCACGGCAATGATCGGCGCGATGCCGGCGGGATCGGCGCGCAGGTAGTTGTCGCCCACATCCTCGAAGTCCCACAGCGGTCGGGTCTGGCCGGCCATCAGCCCCACGGTCTTGCCGACGTCCAGTGCGCTGCCGCCGCCGAAGGCGATGACGCCGTCGCAACCGCCGGCGCGGTAGGCAGCCACCGCCGCTTCGAGGTTGGCGCCCACCGGGTTGGGTTTGAGATCGCTGAACACGCTCACCGGCAGGCCGCTCTCCGCCAGCCATTGGCGTGCGGTGGTGAACATGGGCAGTTCGACCAGGCCGGGGTCGGTGAGGAGCATCGGGTGCGAGATGTCGAGTTCGCGGCACACGGCGGCCAGCTCGCTGATGCGGCCGGCGCCGAAGCGCACGCGGGTGGGATAGTTCCAGTTGCCGACGGGCAGATTCATGGCGTACCTCAGGCGGTGACGGTTTTCAGATGGAAGGATTTGGGCCGGGTGAGCTGTTCGTAGCCCAGCGGCGAGAGCGTGCAGCCGCGTCCGCTGTCGCCCACGCCGGTCCAGGCCAGCGCCGGGTCGAGATAGTCGCAGCGGTTCATGAAGCAGGTGCCGGTGGCGACGCGCACGCCCAGCGCCAGCGCGGCGTCGGCGTCCGCGGTCCAGATCGAGGCGGTCAGTCCGTAGGGGCTGTCGTTCATCAGCTCCACGGCCTGCTCGTCCGACTCCACCGGCATGATGCCGACCACCGGGCCGAAGCTCTCCTCGCGCATCACGCTCATGGCGTGGTCCACGTCCACCAACACCTGCGGGGCGAGATACGGCGTGCCCGCCTTGGAGGCGGGGAACCCGTCTTCGTCGATCAGGGCGCGCGCCCCCATGGCCAGCGCGTCGGTGATCTGTTTGCGCACCCAGTCCGCGGCACGGGTGCGCACCATCGGTCCCAGCGTGGTGGCGGGGTCGAGCGGGTTGCCGAGCACGTATTGGCGGGTACGTGCGACGAAGCCGTCGACGAACCGGTCGTAAATCCCGCGCTGCACGTAAATGCGTTCGATGCCGCAGCAGGACTGGCCGGCGTTGAAGTACACCCCGTCCACCAGGTTGTCGAGGCTGTAATCCAGATCGGCGTCCGCGCGCACGTAGGCGGGGTCCTTGCCGCCAAGCTCCAGCCCCACGCCGGTGAAGTTTTCGGCGGCGACCTGTTGCACGGTGTGGCCGCCGGCAACGGAGCCGGTGAAGGCGACGAAGTTGACGCGCCGGTCACGCACCGCGCCGTCGGTGGCGGCATGGTCGAGATATACGTACTGGAACAGCCCTTCCGGCAGTCCGCCTTCGCGGAAGGCGTCCGCCAGGCGTTCGGCGGTGAGCGGGGTCTGCGAGGACGGTTTGAGCACCACCGCATTGCCCGCCATCAGCGCGGGCACGATGGAATTCACCGCGGTGAGATACGGATAGTTCCAGGGTGCGATCACCAGCACCACGCCGAGCGGGTCACGGCGGATGAAGCGGGTGAATCCCTGCATGGGATTGGGCGCCGGCACGTCCGCGAGTGCGTTATCGGCGATGTCGATCATAAAGCGCGCGCGTTCCTCGAAGCCGCGCACCTCGCCCGGGCTGTGGGCGATGGGGCGCCCCATCTGTAATGTGATTTCGCGTGCGATGCGGTCGCTATTCGCGACGAAGGCGTCCACCGCGCGCCCGAGTATTTCGGCGCGCTTGGCTATTGGCACATTGCGCCATTCGGCCTGGGCCTGGTGGGCGCGGTCCAGGATGTTGTCGAGTTCGGCCGATGTGGTGTAGGGCCGTTCGACGACGACGGCGCCGTCGATGGGGGAAATCGTGCGCAGTTGGTCGCTCATTGCTGATCTCGTTTTCGGTTGCGTGTATGTCGCTGGGCGGAGCCGTCCGGCGCGAAGTCCGGTACGACTCCGTCAAACATGGATCTTTGGATTGGTCGATTACATGCGCTCGAAGTTTCTGAACCGCTCCCAGTCGGTAACGGCGGCGTCGAAGGCCTCGATCTCGATGCGCGCCATGTTGGCGTAGTGCTCGACCACTTCCTCACCGAAGGCATCGCGCGCGATGCGGCTGGACAGCAGCAGCTCGCGCGCCTCGTGCAGCGTATTGGGCACATGCGGCTTGTCGGCCTCATAGGCGTTGCCGGCGTAGGCATCCTCCAGCGGCAGCTTGTTGTCGATGCCGTGCAGGCCGGCCGCGATCATGGCGGCCAGGGCGAGGTAGGGATTCACGTCGCCGCCCGGTACGCGGTTCTCCACGCGCAGGGATTCGCCGTGGCCGATCACGCGCAGCCCGCAGGTGCGGTTGTCCATGCCCCAGGCGACCACCGTGGGCGCGAACGACCCCTGCGCATAGCGCTTGTAGGAGTTGATGTTCGGCGCGTAGAACACGGTGAACTCGCGCAGGCAGGCCAGCTGGCCGGCGAGGAAATGCTTGAACAGCTTCGACAGGTTTGTCTTCTTGTCGCTGAACACCGGCTTGCCGTCCTTGCTGCGCAGGCTCAGGTGGATGTGGCAGGAATTGCCTTCGCGCTCGTTGAACTTGGGCATGAAGGTGATCGAATAGCCTTCCTGCGCGGCGATTTCCTTGGCGCCGTTCTTGTAGATGGTATGGCCGTCGGCGGTGCGCAGCGCCTCGTCGAAATGGAAGTTGATCTCGTGCTGGCCTAAGTTGCACTCGCCCTTGGCGTTTTCCACGGGAATGCCGGCGCCGTCCATGCTGTTGCGGATGCGCCGCAGCAGCGGTTCGATGCGCGCGGTGCCGAGCATGGAGTAATCCACGTTGTAGCGGTTGGCGGGTGTCAGTTCGCTGTAGCCCTTTTCCCAGGCCTCCTCGTAGGTGTCCTGGAACACCATGAACTCCAGTTCGGTGCCGGCCATGGCGACCAGGCCGCGTTCGGCCAGGCGTTCGAGCTGGGCGCGCAGGATCTGGCGCGGCGAGGCCACCACCGGCGTGCCGTCCTCCCATTCCAGGTCACACACCACCAGGGCGGTGGCGGGGTGCCAGGGAATCAGGCGCAGGGTGGACATATCGGGGTTGAAGACGAAATCGCCGTAACCGCGCGCCCAGGACGACATGCGATAGCCGTCCACGGTGGTCATTTCCACGTCCACGGCCAGCAGGTAGTTGCAGCCCTCGGCCTTGTGGGGGACGACCTCGGTCAGGAAGTGATGCGCCGTCAGGCGCTTGCCCTGCATGCGTCCCTGCATGTCGGTCATGACCAGCAGCACGGTGTCCACCGCGCCGTCCTTGATCAGAGCCTGCAGCTCTTTCAGGGTCAGTGCGCCGGGCAGCGGCCTGCCGCCCGAGCGTGGGGAATCCTCTTTCGATGAAGACATGACGGATCTCCGAAATCTGTAGTGACGGCGCCCCGGCGCGGGGCCGGGGCGCCGTGCATGGCCAGGATTTCAGCAGCACCCATATCGTGGGCGATGTGCTGCTCCTATAGCGGTCTTATGTCATCCGGTTACTTTTGCGCAGCAGCCCCTTCACGGTGCTTGACGGCAAACTCCTCTTCCGGGGAGAAGACCAGCGTTTTGCGCCCATAGGCGGCGAAGTAGATGATCGCCAACGCATACCAGATCGCCACGCCGATAATGCCCTGCTGATAAAGCGGATCGGTGAGCTGGAAGATGATCGTTGCAATGGCGATGATCACCGTCAGGCTTGCGCCCAGAACACCGAACGGGCTCCTGTAGGGCCGTTCGAGACTGGGGAAGGTCGAGCGCAACTTCAGGAAGGTCAGTGCCTGCAGGAGATAGGAGAACATCGCCCCGAAGACAGCCATGTTCAGAAGCGTACCGCCGATATAGGTCCCCGCGGTCTCGCCGCCCTCGGAAAACCAGATCACGAGCATGACCACGAACCCGACCGCCGCACCGGCATAGAGCGCCACGTTTGGCGTCTTGTGATCACCATGGGTCACGGACAGGAAATGCGGGAAATAGCCGGCTCGGCTGAGCGAGTAAATCTGACGGCCGAAGGCGAAAATGATCGAGTGGAAACTCGCTACCAGTCCCGCCACTGCGAACAGCGCCAGCAGTTTCGCCCATCCCGACCCGTAGATCGCGGCGAAGCCGTCAAGTATCGGCTGACCGGATGTGCCGTAAGCGAACGCCCCGCCAGGGATCGCCGGATTGATGATGAGCACCAGGAAGCCGAGTCCGATCAGCGTAAACATGCCCAGCATGATGCCCCTGGGCATATCGCGTTTGGGATCGACCGATTCCTCGGCCGCCAACGGCAATTGCTCGATAGCCAGGAACAGCCAGACGGCGAAAGGCATGGCCGCGAATACGCCCTTGAGTCCCATCGGCAACATCGAACCGCCGCCCTGCGCAAGTTCGACGGCCTGGCCGTTGGCTCCGACCCCGACATTCATGGCCCAGCGCGAAAAATCGAAGTGGCCGGAGAAAACGGCGCTCAGCAGGAAGAACGCGAGGATTGCGATCGCAATCAGCGTGACGGTTACGGTCACCTTGAACGACAGCGCCACGCCGCGGGCATTGAGACCGACGAACACGATATAGCCCGCGAGCCACCAGAGTGGCTGCCAGGCATCCGGCGTGCCGGCGATCTGAGTCATGTAAGTGCCGATAAAGTAGACCACCACCGCCGGTGTGAGGACATATTCGATGTTCTCCGCTATGCCGGTGATGAATCCGCCCCAGGGCCCGAATGCCGTTCGGGCGAAAGAATAAGCACCGCCGGTATGTGGCAGTGCCGGGCTCATCTCGGCGATCGAATAGGTCAGGCCGAGATACATGATGGCGATGATGATGGTGGCGATGAACATGCCACCCCAGCCCGCGACCGCGAAGCCCAGGTTCCAGCCGGAAAAGTCGCCGGATATGACCGCTCCGACGCCGAGCGCCCATAGTGAAAAGACGCCCGCATGCCTTTTCAGCACACGCTTGTCGAAGTATTCCTGTCCGGGGACGTGATACGAAACCCCGCCCTCGTGCCGTTTGTTTTCGCTTGACATGTTTACACTCCCTCTTTGGGGTAGGTTTACCGTCAATTGGCATCTTTCTCTGAGATCCGTATTGTACGGTACGTTACATTTAATAGCCTCCCACACAATAACGTAACATTTGTTATAACAGCTCAGGCCAGATGTCAAATCGTTGACGAGGCCCCTGAAACCCGGATGAACCCACGGAGGCGCTTCGGTGAGGAATACGGATGGATGAAAATATTGCACAGCGAGTGACCGCGAGGCTCAGCGAAATGCCCGCAAGCGAGCGCAAAGTCGCGCAGACGCTGATGGCAAACTACCCGCTTGCAGGGCTTAGGACGGTCGCCGAGTTCTCGAAAGATGCCGGCGTGAGCGCGCCGACCGTGCTGCGCTTCGTGGCGCGCATCGGGTTCCAGAGCTACGGGGACTTCCAGGCGGCCCTGAAGGAGGAGCTGAGCGCCCAGCTGCAGTCCCCGCTGGCGCGCTCCGACCGGCTTACCCCGCGGGTCGACCATACGACGTTGGCCTTCGTGCAGGCGGTCGAGGAGAACATCGCGGAGACTTTCGCCCACGTCAGCGATGCGCAGATCGACGCGATAGCGGCGCTCCTGGGCGACAGAAGGCGCCCGGTCTATCTCGTTGGCGGCCGGTTCACCGACCCCATTGCCCGCTATGCTACCGCCCATCTGCGTATCATCCGCCCGCACGTCGTGCATCTGGACGGCCAGGAAAGCGGCTGGCGCGATCGCCTGCTGGACATGACGCGCTCGAACATCCTCGTCCTGTTCGACATCCGGCGTTATCAGCAAAGCCTGTTGCGGTTCGCCGAGGCTGCGGCAAAGCGCCAGGTGACCGTGGTCCTGTTCACCGATCAATGGCTTTCCCCCATATCGAGGGTGGCCAAGCATGTGGTCGCGGCGCGTACGTCGGTGCCCTCGCTGTGGGACTCGAGCGCGGCGCTGTTCGTGCTCGTCGAGGCATTGCTCGGCAGGATCACCGAGAACTCGGCCCCCGCCAGCGTGAAGCGTATTCGCCAAATGGAACGCATGGGGCCGTTCGGGAGTTCTACCGAATAAACCCGATACAGAGACCAAAGCCCCGTTACCCAAACACAGAAGCTGCACTATGGCACTGAGCGTCTTCGACCTGTTCAAGATCGGCATCGGCCCGTCCAGCTCGCACACGGTGGGGCCGATGAAGGCCGCCGGCCGTTTCGCGCACGGCCTGGAAAAGCGCGGCCTGCTCGAACGCACGTCGCGCATCGTCGTGCACCTGCACGGTTCCCTGGGGCATACCGGGCGCGGCCACGGCAGCGACCGGGCCATCCTGCTGGGGCTGATGGGAGAGGAGCCGGAGACGGTCGATCCGGACCGGATTCCGGAGCTGCTGGCTGAGATCGAGACCAGCGGGCGGCTACAGCTGCTGGGCCGGCATCCGCTGGCGCTGGACCGGCGCAACGACCTGCATTTCCACAAGCGGGAGCGCATGCCCCTGCACCCGAACGGCATGCGTTTCGAGGCCTTCGACGCGCAGGGGACCTTGCTCGATACGCGCGACTACTACTCCATCGGCGGCGGCTTCGTGCTCAACGCCGAGCAGGCGGCGGGGGAGCGCATCGTGCCGGACAGCACGCAAGTGGCCAATCCATTTTGCAGCGCCACGGAGCTGCTGGAACTGTGCGAGTCGCGGGCCTGCAGCTTCGCCGCCATCATGCGCGCCAACGAGCTGAGCTGGCGCAGCGTGGCCGAGGTCGATGCCGGCCTGCTGCATCTCTGGTCGGTCATGCAGGCCTGCGCGGCGCGCGGCATCGCCACCGAAGGCGAACTGCCGGGCGGACTGCACGTGCCGCGCCGGGCGCCGCAGCTGTTTCAACGCCTGAGTTCACGCACCGATCCCAGCGCCAGCGATCCGCTGGCGATACTCGACTGGGTGGACCTGTACGCCCTGGCGGTAAACGAGGAGAACGCCGCCGGCGGACGCGTGGTGACGGCCCCGACCAACGGCGCGGCCGGGGTCATCCCCGCCGTGCTGCACTACTACACGCGCTTTGTGCCCACGGCCGATGAGGCCGGCGTGGTCGATTTTCTGCTTACCGCCGGCGCCATCGGGATTCTGTACAAGGAAAATGCCTCCATCTCGGGGGCGGACGTGGGGTGTCAGGGCGAGGTGGGCGTGGCCTGCTCCATGGCGGCAGGGGCGCTGGCGGCCGTGCTGGGTGGCACGCCGGCCCAGGTCGAGAACGCGGCCGAGATCGGCATGGAGCACAACCTCGGTCTCACCTGCGATCCGGTCGGTGGCTTGGTGCAGATCCCCTGCATCGAGCGCAACGCCATGGCGGCGGTCAAGGCCATCAACGCCGCGCGCATCGCCCTGCGCGGCGACGGCAGTCACCGCGTGTCGCTGGACCGCGTCATCAGCACCATGCTCCAGACCGGGCATGATATGAAGGACAAGTACAAGGAAACCTCGCGCGGCGGGCTGGCGGTGAACGTCATCGAGTGCTGAGTGCAAGAACAGATTCTTCCTCGCCCGCAGGTGCGTGAGGCAAGCCACGATGGCCTGAGACAGCCTTGCCAGAGCGCAATAAGAAGTTAAAGATACAAGCGATATCCGGCTTTAATCGTCAGCATGGTCGTAATACCAAGGAGCCAGATTTATGAATAGTCGTCCTGGACTGTTTGTATTTACTACGATTCTTTCCGTATGTCTGTTGCTACTGCATGGATGTGCCACGACAGCTAAAAATCCACATGAATCCGTCGCGTTCCAATCGGCGCAAGGCGATGTGACATTTCCTCCCCGGGAGACTGCTGTAGCAACTCAGGAAAATCCGGAGAGCCTGACTAAAGGAAATTATGTGGAGGTAGGCAGGCTTGCCGTGCGGTATACGATCAAGGCCTGCTCTGGTGTGTCTTCTGGCCGCGATTGCGAGGACATAACCCATAAAGATGATTCGGCAAGCCGCCTTTTGAGTGAAGCGGCATCGAAAGGTGGAGATGTGGTTCGGTTTGGCGTGCGCGATAAGAAAGAAACGATCTCGGGAACCAGAAATGGCAGGTGTTTGGAAAAGCATACATACAAGATGCTTGAGAGTGTTCCAACGTATCTCAAATCGAATTGCAAGTACGATAACGGGATAGCGGTTCCTGGCTCTTGTATTAAAAAGAAAATTGGGGAGCACCGTGAATGGGTGACTCACACCTCATGTGATAAATGGGAGCAGATACCCTATACGGATACAGTTAGCGTAAGCACCGGTGTCGTATGGCGGCACGACCCGGCTTTTGTCCAGGATGCAGCAAGGCAGGCAGTGTTGGTTCATGGAACGCGAAAGCAGGTGGCGAAGCTGTTCAGGGACCCGTCGTCGGTTAACAAGCCGTTGTTAAACAATAAATTACCGGTAATAGTGGCTATTGAGAATGGAAATGTGGAGGCTGTTAAGGCCCTCCAGGAAAAAGGGGCGGATTTTGATGCGGCATTCTGTACGCAGGCACGTGATTTTATCGCTGGAGACAGGGGCTGGAATACCCTGGAGCGATTGCACGCCATCGGCATACGGCTGGGTAAACAAGGACAAGGCTGTGCGGTGCCATTGGCTAAAGATGCGCAGGCAACAAGGAAGTTGTTGAAATACGGTGTAAGCGCCAATGCTAGTAACGCCATGGGCGTGAGTATGCTGACTCGAATTGCAAACAATAAGGATGCTGTTCGATGCGCTGAAATATTGTTGCGGAACGGCGCGGATATCAATTTGAGAAATAAATTCGGCGAAACCGCGTTATTTACCGTGGCCACTTCTGAAAACGACCGGTTGGTAAAATTTTTTCTCGCGCATGGCGCCAATCGCGCGATACAAAACAGTGCCGGGGTAACGGCGTTGGATTTGGCGAAAATTTACCTGCTGTGGATGAAAGCGAACCCAAAGAAAGTGAATGCTGCGTCAATTAGCTCGCAAGAGAAGATTGTGGGCATTCTGAGTGACAAGCCGCAGTAGGCGGAGCGGTGTGTAGAGCCCGCTAAACTTTATGATTTTCCGGCGAATCGTATTCGCCGTATGCCGGTCATGTCCTCAGCGCTGCTCCCTGGCAATGGCCTCCAGGGTGGGCACGGCCACGCCGTATTTGGCGGCGCCCTCCAGGGCACGGGCCAGGCGGGCCGGTGCGCTACGTCCCATGCACTTGTGCGCCGGGTCGCCTTCGAATGCCTCCAGCACCGCATGCAACAACGCATCGGCGTCGAATTGGCTGCCGGTCCTGACGGATTCCAGCTGTAGGATTTCGGCGAACACCGCACGCGCGAGATCTTCATGATCCGACCACAGCTCCTGCACCGTGCCGCCGGTGCGCAGGCCGCAGATGTTGGTGGTGAGGATGTACAGGTTCTTGCGCACGAGCTCGAACAACAGGCGATCGGCGTCGCTGACACGCGCCCAGGCGATGCCCAGCGCGTCCAGCGCCTCGGCCAGGATGGATGCACCCGGGCCGTAAACTGGCGTCGGCACCAGCACCTTCACGTCCTGGCCCTTTTTCTTTTCGAACCAGATCGAGGCCACGGTGGGGTTGGCGAGGTCATGCGCCTGCCAGTCGGCCGGCAGCAGTTCGTTCTGGATCAGCGCCAGCCTGTCGCGCCAAGCAGCGGGGATGGCATCGAGGGTAGGGTGCAGGTCCGCCTCACCCACGGTGACCAGCACCAGCGCGGGCTCGGGGAACACATTTGCCGCCTGGTGTATGTCGTCGCCGCGATTCACGGGGAACACGGGATATCCCGCCTTCAACAGGCCGCGCGCGAACACGCCACCGATCTCGCCGATACCGATGATGGCCACTGCCGGTTTCATCCCGCTGCTCCTGTGTTTTTGAAATCGTGCGCGAGTTTAACAAACCCCGCGACCGGAACCGCTGCTATGCTGCGCGGTCACAGATGCGACCCCGACCGGAGCCCGAGGCATGACCCCAGAGTTGATCCCCCACCTCCTGATGCTTGCCGCGATGCAGGGGGTGAGCGAGCTGTTCCCCATCAGCAGCCTCGGCCACAGCGTGCTGGTGCCGGCCCTGCTGCACTGGCCGCTGAACCGTGATGCCGTCTGGTTCCTGCCCTTTATCGTGGTGCTGCACCTGGGTACGGCCACGGCCCTGGGGCTGTATTTCTGGCGGGACTGGTGGCGGCTGCTGAGCGGGTTCGTGCGCGCACGCGGCCGCACCAGCGACCCGGATGCGCGCCTGCTGTGGCTGTTGATGATCGGCACGGTGCCGGCGGGGCTGATCGGGCTGGCGCTGGAGCATCGCATCCGTGACCTGTTCGGCGGCTATACCATCGTCGCCGTGGCCTTGATCCTGAACGGTGGTCTGCTGTGGCTGGGCGACCGCTTCAAACACCGCGTGGCCACGGCGGATCTGCACGAACTCAGCTACGCGCGTGCCTTCGGCGTGGGCGTCGCGCAGTCCCTGGCGCTGATCCCCGGTTTTTCACGCTCCGGTGCGACCCTGGTCGCGGGGCTCGCCGCCGGGCTGGATTATGCCGCCTCAGCGCGGTTCTCGTTCCTGCTCGCAACGCCCATCATCGCCGCTGCCGGCGTGCTCGAAGTGCCCAAGCTCATCAAGGCGGGCGCTGCCCTGCCGTTGGGCTGGATGTTCACGGCCGGTGCCATCGCCGGTATATGCGCTTGGCTCAGTACGGCCTTTTTGATGCGCTGGTTTGGCGGGCACGAGGTGAAGGCCCTGCGCCCGTTTGCGATTTACTGCGCTGTGTTGGGGGTGTTGGCGTTGGTGGTGGGATAGGGGAAGTGCTGAGTTCGAAGTGCAGAGGGTTGGGTAAAAGCCAGTTAATCAAAAGCTTCCATATACGGTTGAATATTGTGCACTGTCTCTAATCATTTATTGTGATTCAGCCTAGATTGCCACAGCGAACCCAATGATCTTCCGTGACAATCGCGATTGGCAATCCAATTTCCCTGTATTCCAATGCTTTTTCAATTTTCCTACCAAAGCTTTCATGTGCCCAGCTATCGGTTACGTATGTTCCAAGAACGAGGTAATCGAGATTTTTGTTAACACCTTTCGCGATAACACCCCCTAGGGATTCTGTGGCTTCGTTGCATTGTTTTCTGGTACCAAAAGCGCACGTACCCGTGAAAAGAAATGATTTACTCTCGAAGGTGATTTCAGGTAGTGGATCGTTGATGGGTAGGGTTGATGTTTTGGAAAGCTCTCCAATCTCTGTTGATTCACCAGCAATTTTATGAAGGGTACTAAGTAACTCTGCGGATTCTTCTTGATCTAGGATTCCGTCCTCAAGCATGGACGAGACTTTCTGAAGCAGATTGGCAATTATGGGATTGTCGCTTGCCTGTCTGTTCTGTATTAGCCAGCTTAGCAAAAATTCAGCTTCTGCTTGATCCACTCTCCCGTCTGCCATGATCCCTTTACTTAGTCCAATAAGAGTATCGATTTGGCGGTCCTGAATATTTTTTCTGTTGAACCTCGTAAACATATCCATTGTTTAGTTCTCCACTGACTAATGAGGGAAAAACGAGATATTTAGAGTCTGAGTAACAACTCAGAATGAAAAGAGAGAATGCAGCAAGTTTTTACTCTGACCCCAAATACGACTAAATTCGCCCCAACCTTTGATTGGAATAGTTTTATAGCCCTTCCTAGCAGGTATTGCGTATAAACATATGCCAAATGCAAGAAAAGCTAATATTAAAGAAAGCATTCCCAAGACTGTCAGAATAAAACTACTGATAATTTCAATATTAAAGTATTTAAATCCAGCGGCATAAATACCAACAAGAGCAGCTGAAACCCAAAGATACGTTCTCCCTACTGCTACTTGATGTCTATTTATATCAATGTAGCTTGTCCAGTAATCTTTGGTAACGCCATCTAGTACCTTTTCCAGTGACTTGGCGTAACCTTCGTAGTCATACTCTTTGTTATTCTCGCTCATCGTCATGAATTTAGTGGCTAACGCAAAAGCTCAGCCGACGCCGCGAAGCGGCGGTCGGCTGCAGCGCATTGTTGGGCGACTTCTCCGCACATCAACGTTCAAAGCTTGGCTAAGTCTCGTATTCATCGTGTAAACGCCACCACTCATACGGAGGGGTTTGCGGCCAACCTTCCGGAGAGTCTTCCCAAGTTTCCTGGCGACCGTACGGCGTAAGATCAAGCAATCGGAAATTGGTATCGAACAGCTCGCCACCACGGGCTTTGGTAATGTATGTACGATATACGCGGTTCTCATCGTCACGAATGAACACGTTGACCGCAAACCCTTTCCCAGCATCGAAGGCGTCAGCAAAACGGCGATCGTGATCGGTGTACCAGGGAGCGTTCCAACCCATCCGCTTTTGCAAGGCGACGATCTCGTTCTGCGGTGCCGGTGACGTGAATACGAAACTGGTATTTCTGGCATTGACGTGCGACAGATTATGGCCGACGTTGTCCATGACCATTGAGCAGCCCTTGCAAGGCGTTGCACCTGGCTCCAGCATTGCACAATAAACAATTAGTTGCCGATACCCACGGAATAGGTCGATCAGTGATACCTGACCCTCGGGTCCCGTGAACGTGTAGTCGTTTTCGACGAACACCATCGGTAGTCTGCGACGCTCGGCGGCCAACGCGTCCAACGCCTGCGTCAACGCCTTTTCCTTGTTGAGGAGTTCTTGGCGTGCTCGTTGCCACTCTTCATGCGACACGACTTTCGGAAGTTTTATCTCACTTGTTGTCATGATTTAGGACCCTTTCGTTCGAGATACACTTCATAGTCGAATGAGCAAGCCCGATTTCGACAGCGCCTGACGCCCAACTATAATTCCATGACGATATCGACGCGTTGTAACGTGCCAATATCGTCGGATAAAATTCGACATAAAGCACAACCCATTGATTTGAATGAGGTCGCTTGTGGGTATGCAACAATAACCTGGCGGGGAAAAGCGGCGGAGTTTTCAAGCGGACCTCCTGTCTGTTCGTCCTTTCCAATCCTACTCCGTCCTCAATGCTTCCACCGGGTCCAGATGCGAGGCCCTGCGTGCCGGGAGCACGCCGGCGATCAGGCCGATGAGGGCGGCGATGATTTCCGCCAGTAGCACATAACCCCAGGCGGTGTGGGTGGGCAGGGCGGGTATGAGTAAGTGTAGTAGCCAGGCGCCGCCGATGCCGATGATGAGTCCGGCGAGGCCGCCGAGGCTGGCGAGGAACACGGCCTCGCCCAGGAACAAGCCGAGCACCTGGGCGCGCTTGGCGCCCAGCGCGCGCAGCAGGCCGATCTCCCCAGTGCGTTCGTTCACCGCGATGGTCATGATGGTGAAGATGCCCACCGCGCCCACCAGCAGGGAGATGCCGCCCAGCGCTCCCACCGCGAGGGTGAGGATGTTGAGGATGTTGTTCAGGGTGGCGAGCATGTCTTCCTGAGTGGTGATGGTGAAGTCCTCGCTGCCGTGGCGCTGCTCCAGCACGGCCTTGATCTTGTTCGCCACGATCTTGGACGGGATGCCCGGCGGGTAGGTGACGTCGATCTCCATCAGGCTTTCACGGTTGAACATGGCCAGCGCGCGCCCTGCCGGAATATAGACCGCATCGTCCAGGTCCACGCCCAAGACTTGCCCCTTGGGCGCCAGCACCCCGATGACGCGGAAGGTCTCGCCGCCGATGCGGATGCGCTGGCCGAGCGGGTTGGCCTCGCCAAACAGTTCGTCACGCAGCTTGGAGCCCAGCACGGCGAAGGCGCGCGCGGTGCGGGCGTCGTCGCGCGGCAGGAAGCGGCCGATGGCCAGCGGCACCTGCCATACCTCGGGCTGGTCCGGTCCGGTGCCGTACACGGTGGTGCGGCGGGTGCGGTTGTTCGCCTCGGTGAGCGCGTTGCCCTGCACGACCGGCACCATGGCATCGACCAGCGGCAGGCGCGCGATGGCCTCGGCGTCGCCCAGGGTCATCGGGCGCACGTTGGCGATCACCCCGCCCGGCATGCCGTGGGTGGTGGTGCGCCCCGGGTTGATGGCGATGAGGTTGGTGCCGAACTGGGTGAACTCGTGCAGCATGAACTGGTGCACGCCTTCGCCGATGGAGGTCAGCAGTACCACCGCCGCGATGCCCACCGAGATGCCGAGCGCGGTGAGAAAGCTGCGCATGCGCTGGCCGATGACGGCGCCAAAGGTTAAGCGGACATAATCCTTACTCAGCATTTCGTATTCAGCGCTTGGTCAGGGCCTGGACGGGATCGAGCCGCGCGGCGCGGCGCGCCGGCAGCACGCCGAACACCAGCCCGCTGAACAGGGCCACCCCCACGCCGGCGAACACGGCCCACAGCGGGGCGGAGAGCGGGAAGCTCGGGAAGAACTGTCCCAGTACGTACACCCCCGCATAACCGACCGCCACGCCGACGGCGGCGCCCAGCAGCGAGAGCACGGCCGACTCGACCAGGAACAGCCTGGCGATCTGGCGCGGCGGGGCACCCAGTGCCTTGAGCAGGCCGATCTCGGTGGTGCGCTGCGACACGGCCACCAGCATCACGTTCATGATCAGGATGCCGGCCACCGCCAGGCTGATGGCGGCGATGCCGGCCACGGTCAGGGTGAGGGCGGTGAAGATGCGGTCGAAGGTGGAGAGGATGGCGTCCAGGCTGACGAGGGTGACGTCGTTCTCGCCTTCGTGGCGGGCCATGATGATGGATTCGATGGCCTTTTTGGCGGCGGGGATGGACTCGCGTCCCCGCACCTCGATCAGCACGCGGAACATGGAGTTGGTGTCGAACAGGGCCTGCGCCGCCGCGACCGGAATGATGGCGACGTCGCCCATGTCCATGCCCAGGGACTGCCCCTTGGGGGCGAGGATGCCGATGACCCTGAAACGCCGGTCGCCGATGCGCACCAGCTCG
>JARRKE010000040.1 GCA_037388465.1 Gammaproteobacteria bacterium | reverse complement strand
GGCCAGCGCCGCATGAGCGCCAATCCGCATGCCAACGGCGGGGACTGCCTGGTGAATCTCGACCTGCCGGACTTCGCCGACTACGCCCTGAGTGTACCCGGCCCCGGCACCGTACACGCCGAAGCCACCCGCAACTGCGGCGTCTTCCTGCGCGACGTGTTCAGCCGCAACCAGGCGGACGGTAATTTCCGCCTGTTCTGTCCGGACGAAACGAATTCCAACCGACTGGGTGCCGTGTTCGAGGTGACGGACCGCTGTTTCATGGGGCGACGCATCGAGGCGGACGACCACATCTCCCCCGACGGACGAGTGATGGAGGTGCTGAGCGAACACAACTGCCAGGGCTGGCTGGAAGGCTATCTGCTCACCGGGCGGCACGGCCTGTTCCCCTGCTACGAGGCCTTCGCCACCATCGTGGACTCCATGCTCAACCAGCATGCCAAGTGGCTGAAGACCAGCCGGGAACTGCCCTGGCGCCGCCCCGTGTCCTCGCTCAATTACCTGCTGACCTCGCACGCCTGGCGTCAGGACCACAACGGCTACAGCCATCAGGGGCCGGGCTTCATCGACACGGTGATCAACAAAAAAAGCAGCATCACCCGCATCTACCTGCCGCCCGACGCCAACAGCCTGCTGGCGGTCATGGATCACTGCCTGCGCTCGCGCGACTACGTCAACCTGATCATCGCCGGCAAGCAGCCCGAACTGCAGTGGATGGACATCGAAACCGCCCGCGCACATTGCGCGCACGGCGCCTCGATCTGGGACTGGGCGGGCAACGACGACGGCGAGCCGGACGTCATCCTCGGCTGCGCCGGCGACGTGCCGACCCTGGAGGCGGTCGCCGCCGTCTGGCTGCTGCGCCGCCACCTCCCGGAGCTGCGGGTCCGCCTGGTCAACGTGGTCGATCTGATGACGCTGTCGCCGCCCGCCTACCACCCGCACGGGCTGGACGAGGAACGCTTTCTGGAACTGTTCACGGCAAACACGCCGGTGATCTTCGCCTTTCACGGCTACCCGCGCATGATCCACGACCTGGTGCACGGCCGGCCCGATCCCGCCCGCTTCCACGTGCGCGGCTACATCGAGGAAGGCACCACCACCACGCCCTTCGACATGGTGGTGGTGAACCGTACCAGCCGTTACCACCTCGCCATCGAGGCGCTGCGGCACGTACCGCGCCTGCACGACCGGGCCACTGACCTGATCGACCGGTTCGAGGATAAACTGGTGGAGCACGGGCACTACGTCCGCGAGCATTTGCAGGACATGCCGGAGATCCGCGACTGGCAATGGGAGACCCCGTAATTCCCGCGCATCGACCGATCAATCGCACCGGATAAATCACCATGCAACCGAGTCACTACCTGACCCGCACCCTGCCATCGGCCCTGGAACCGCTGGCCACGCTCGCGCTCGACCTTCGCTGGAGCTGGAATCACGCCATGGACGAGCTTTGGCGCACGGTCGACCCCGACCTCTGGGAAGCCACGGCCAACCCGCTGGTAATCCTGGAAACCATCTCCAACCGCCGGCTCGAAGAACTCGCCGCCGATGCGACATTCATCGAGGCGCTCGAAACCCAGGTCAACGCGCGTGAAGCGCACCTGCAAGAACAAACCTGGTTTTCACAACATCCCGACGTCGCCTCACTCGGCGGCGTGGCGTATTTCAGTATGGAATTCGGCCTTTCCGAGGCGCTGCCGATCTACTCGGGCGGCCTGGGCATCCTGGCCGGCGACCATCTCAAAACGTCGTGCGATCTCGGCGTGCCCGTCACCGGCATCGGCCTGTTGTATCAACAGGGCTATTTCCGTCAGGCGCTGGACAATCGCGGCGACCAGATCGAGTTTTTTCCCTATAACGATCCCACCGCCCTGCCCATTTCGCCCGTCATGGCGGAAGACGGGGGCTGGCTGCGCGTCAGCATCGACCTGCCGGGTCGCAAACTGTCGCTGCGCGTCTGGCAGGTGCAGGTCGGACGCGTCGCCCTGTATCTGCTGGACAGCAACGACCCGCTCAACAGCCCGGGCGATCGGGGCATCACATCCGAGCTGTACGGTGGCGGGCACGAGATGCGCCTGCGCCAGGAGATCGCGCTGGGGATCGGCGGCTGGCGGCTACTGGAGATGCTGCACATTCCCTGCGAGGTCTGCCATCTCAACGAAGGCCATGCCGCCTTCGCGGTGCTGGAACGCGCGCGGCACTTCATGCACGCGCACGATATTTCCTTCCAGCAGGCGCTGCTCGCCACCCGCGGCGGCAACCTGTTCACCACCCATACGCCGGTGGCGGCGGGCTTCGATCAGTTTTCGCCGCGATTGATGAACGAATACTTCAGCACGTACGCCGCCCAGCTCGGTATTTCGCTGCGCGAACTGCTCGCGCTGGGGCGTCCCGAAACGACCGCAGCCGATACGTCCTTCAACATGGCCCATCTTGCCCTGCGCGGCAGCACGGCGGTCAACGGCGTCAGCCAACTGCACGGGCAGGTCAGCCGGCGCATCTTTCAGCCGCTGTTCCCGCGTTGGCCGCAACACGAAGTGCCGGTGGGTCACATCACCAACGGCATTCACGTACCGAGCTGGGATTCCGCGGCGGCCGACGCCCTGTGGACCGACGCCTGCGGCAAGGCGCGCTGGCTGGGCGACCTGTCCACGCTGGAACAGGATTTTCGCCAGCTCTCGGACGAATCCCTGTGGCGTTTTCGCTCCAACGGACGCCAACGTCTGGTGAACATCGTGCGCTCGCATGCGCGGGCTCAGTACTCGGCCCGCGGGGTCGAGCAATCGCGCATCGAGGCCTGCGCACGGCTGCTCGACCCCAATACCCTCACCCTCGGTTTTGCGCGCCGCTTCGCCGAATACAAGCGCCCCAACCTGTTGCTGCACGATCCCGACCGGTTGATCCGCCTGCTGACCCATCCGGACCACCCTGTCCAGCTGGTCATCGCCGGCAAGGCGCACCCGCAGGACATGGAAGGCAAACGACTGGTGCGGGCCTGGGCCGACTTCCAGGAACGTCCCGAGGTACGCGGGCGGGTGATTTTCCTGGAGGATTACGACATGCACCTGGCCGCCCATCTGGTACAAGGCGTGGACCTGTGGGTCAACACCCCGCGCCGTCCCTGGGAGGCCAGCGGTACCAGCGGCATGAAGGTGCTGGTCAACGGCGGGCTCAACTGCTCGGAGCTGGATGGCTGGTGGGCCGAAGCCTATACGCCCGACGCCGGCTGGGCGGTGGGCGACGGCCGCGAACACGATGCCGATCCGGCATGGGATGCGCATGAAGCGCAGACCCTTTACCAGCTGCTGGAAACCGAGATCGTGCCGGAATACTACGAACGTGATGTACATGGCATCCCCACAAAATGGGTTGCACGCATGCGCGAAAGCCTGGCGCTGCTCACGCCCCAGTATTCGACCAACCGCATGCTGCGCGAATACGCCGAAACCTATTACCTGCCGCTGGCCAAACGCTTTCGTGCCCGCAGCGAGAATAACGCCGCGCTCAGCGCCGACCTGATGACCTGGCGTGCACGGCTATCCCGGCACTGGGCCAGCCTGCATACCGGCGAACTGGACTTCGAGCCTCACGCCGACGGCGGTGGCTGCGCGGTATCCGTTCCCGTCTACCTGGACGACCTGGAACCCGACGACGTACGCGTGGAGTTGTACGCCGATGCGACCGGGGAAGGGAACCCACCACTAAGAATCGAACTCGAACGCAAGGAAGCGCTGACCGGCGCGGTGCACGGCTATCGTTATCTCGCCGAACTGAAGACCGACCGGCCGCTGACGGATTTCACCCTGCGGGTGATACCGTATCATCCGCAGGCGCTGGTGCCGCTGGAGGCCCATCCCATACTCTGGGTGACGCACGGCTGAACGCCGTACGGGACATCCATAAAACAGGAGTCCTTATGGCCAAACTCGCTATCGTCCTGCTGTCCGACATGAAGGATCGGGTCAAGGTGGAGATGGCGCTGCGCTTCGCGCAGGTCGCCAAGCAGCAGAACCGGCTGGAGGATATCCGGTTTTTCTTTTTCGGACCCGGGGTGCGCGTACCCGGCCAGTTGCGTGACGATGCCGAGCTGTATCCATTGCTGGAAGGACTGCTGACCAGCGGCATCACCACCCTGGCCTGTATCTACAACGCGCGCGGCCTGGAAGAAGAAGACAACCTGCGCGAGGCTGAAATCCAGATGCAGGCCATCGGCGCCGATCTGGTGGACGTCATCGACCGCGAATACCAGCTCATGACTTTCTGATACTCCGCAACAGCACCTTAAAAACTGACCATCATGCAACCGAAACTCTTTACTCCGCTCACGCTGCGCCAACTCGAAATCCCCAACCGCATCTTCGTCTCACCCATGTGCCAGTACTCCAGCGAGGCCGGGCTACCGACCGACTGGCATCTGGTGCACCTGGGCAGCCGTGCCGTCGGGGGTGCCGGTCTGGTGATGGTCGAGGCCAGCGCCGTCTCGCCCGAGGCACGCATCAGCCCCGCCGACAGCGGCATCTGGTCGGACGAGCACGCGGTGGCATTCACCCGCATCACCCGCTTCATCAAGGAGCAGGGTTCGGTGGCCGCCATCCAGCTGGCGCATGCCGGACGCAAGGCCTCCACCCTCCCCCCGTTCGAAGGCAGCGGCGCGGTGGGTTTAAACGAAGGCGGCTGGGTCCCCGACGGACCGAGCGCGATCGCGTTTTCCACCGAAAACACCACACCGCATGCCCTGGCGGCGGACGAAATCGCCGTCGTCGTGGAGCAGTTCGTGGCGGCCGCCCGCCACGCCCGCAAGGCGGGCTTCGACGTGGTGGAGCTGCACATGGCCCACGGCTACCTGCTGCACAGCTTCCTGTCGCCGATTTCCAACCAACGCAGCGACGAGTGGGGCGGCAGCCTGGAGAACCGGGCCCGCCTGCCGCTGGCGGTCGCCGAGGCGGTGCGTGCGGAATGGCCGGCCGACCTGCCGGTAATGGTGCGCATCTCGGCCACCGACTGGGTCGAAGGCGGCTGGGATCTGGAGCAGTCCGTGCAGCTGGCGGGGTGGCTCAAGGAACGCGGCATCGACCTGATCGACTGCTCGAGCGGCGGGCTGACACCCGACGCGCGCATCCCGGCGGGGCCGGGGTTTCAAACCCCCTTCGCCACCGCGATTCGCGAGCGGGCCGGCATGCCCACCGGCGCGGTAGGCCTGATTACCGCGCCCGCGCAGGCGGAACACATCCTCACCTCAGGGCAGGCCGATGCCGTTCTGCTCGCCCGCGAACTGCTGCGCGATCCCTACTGGCCGCTGCACGCGGCCCACGCCCTGGGTGCCGAGGTCACTTGGCCCAAGCAGTACGAGCGTGCCCGTCCCCGCTGAGCGGCGGACGCGTGCTCGGCGCTGACAGCCGCAGGCGGCGCAGACGGTTGGCGTTGCTGACCACCGTCACGGAAGACATGGCCATGGCGGCGCCCGCGATCATGGGATTGAGCAGAACACCGAACAGGGGGTAGAGCACACCGGCGGCGATCGGAATGCCGAGGCTGTTGTACACGAACGCCCCGAACAGGTTCTGCCAGATGTTGCGCACCGTGGCGCGCGAGATGAGGATCGCATCGGCCACCCCGTGCAGCGAGGCACGCATCAGGGTAGCGTCGGCGGTTTCCATGGCGATGTCGGTCCCCGAGCCGATGGCATAGCCGATGTCTGCTTGCGCCAGCGCCGGGGCGTCGTTGATGCCGTCGCCGACCATGGCCACCACCTCGCCACGTCCCTGCAGCTCGCGCACCTTGTCGGCCTTGTCCGCCGGCTTGAGTCCGGCGAACACCTCGTCGATGCCCACCCGACCCGCGACCGCCTGCGCGGTCGCCGGATGATCGCCGGTCAGCATGATCACCTTGAGCCCCTGCTCGTGCAGGCGGGTCACCGCCGCCGCCGAATCCTCGCGTACCGGATCGGCAATGCCGATCACCCCGGCCGGCGCATCGCCCACCGCCACCAGGATCGGGGTGGCGGCCTCCAGGGCCAACGACTCGGCACGCGCCTTGAGCTCATCCACCGCCACGCCCCGATCTGCAAGCAGGGCCGCATTGCCGATCAGGACCCGACGGCCGTCCACGCTGCCGCTGACGCCCGCGCCGGTAATCGCCTCGAATTCGCTGACCTGCCCGGTCTCCAGATTTTCGCCGCGCGCGGCATCGGCCACCGCCTGCGCCAGGGGATGCTCCGAACCGGCCTCCAGGCTCGCCGCCACACGCAGCAGTTCCTCACGCGTCCAGCCCGCGGCCGGATGTACCGCCGTGACGCGCGGCGCGCCCTCGGTGACCGTACCGGTCTTGTCCAGCACCACGGCCGTCAGCCGACGTGCGGTCTGCAGGGCCTGGCCGTTGCGGATCAGGATGCCGTTTTCCGCCGCCTTGCCGACCCCGACCATGATCGAGATGGGTGTGGCCAGCCCCAGCGCGCAGGGACAGGCGATCACCAGCACCGTGATGGCCGTGACCATGGCGTAGCTCAGGTGCGGCGTCGGGCCGACCGTGAACCACACCGCGAAGGTGATCAGGCTGATCACCACCACCACCGGGACGAACACCGCCGCCACCTGGTCCACCAGGCGTCCGATGGGCGGCTTGCTGGACTGCGCCTGGCGCACCTGCTCGACGATCTGCGACAGCACCGTGTCCTTGCCGATGCGTTTGGCCTGATACAGGAACGAGCCGGTGGTATTCAGCGTGCCGCCGATGACCTCGTCCCCGACCTGCTTGGACACCGGCAGGGGTTCGCCGGTGAGCATGGACTCGTCCACGTGGCCGCTGCCGTCGATCACCACGCCGTCCACGGCCAGCTTTTCGCCGGGACGCACGCGCAGGGTCTCGTTCAGACCGACCTCGCTGATCGGCACGTCCTGTTCCTTGCCGTCGCGCAGGACGCGGGCGGTCTTCGGCTTGAGGCCGATGAGCTTCTTGATCGCCGCCGAGGTCCGGCCGCGGGCGCGAGTCTCCAGTGCCGACCCCAGGGTCAGCAGGGAGATGATCACCAGGGCCGCCTCGAAATAGGCGTAACGGGCCAGGCTGGGCACCACGCCCGGGTACAGGGTCACCACCATGGAGTAGATCCAGGCCGCGCCGGTACCCAGCGCGACCAGCGTGTCCATGTTGGGATGGCGCCATGACTTCACCGCGCCGCGGTAGTACTGACCGCCGGAATAGGCCATGACGCCCAGCGTCACCAGCCCCACGACCACCCAGAACACATGGCCGCTGGACATGGGCGGGAACCAGTCGAACCAGCTGCCGAACAGCAACGGAAAGCCGACCAGGCCGGCGACGAAGGATTTGCGCAACTGATTCCGGTACGCCGCCTGCTCATGCGCCTCGGCCTCGGCGACGTCCTCGTCGCCGGCCATCACCGCCGCGGTATAACCCGCGTCGCGCACGGCCTTGACCAGCACCTCGCCGGCCACCTCGCCCTTCACCTGGGCCGAATGCTCGGCGAAGTTCACGGTGGCTTCGGAGACCCCGGGCACCCCCTTGAGGGCGTTTTCCACCGCCGCCACGCAGCCTGCGCAGGTCATGTCTGCGACCGACAATCGGGTAATGGTTGCCTCGGACATCTTCACCACCTCACTTCACGTTCCAAATACGGTTCAGGCCTGCGCCGCCTTGTAGCCAGCCTTTTCCACTGCTTCGATCAGGCTGGGCAACGGCGCCTCGCCATGCACCACCGCGCTGTTGGTTTCCAGACTCACATCGGCCGATGCCACGCCCGGCACCGCCTCCAGGGCCGTCTTCACGGCGCTGACGCAGCCGCCGCATTTCATGCCGGTAATGGCGAGATTCGTGTCGCTCATGTCAAAGCTCCTTGTCGTTTGGTTTGTTGATTCGTGTCGTTCGACGGACCCGCGCAATGCCTCGACCACCGCGGCAATCGCCGGCGCCGGGCGCATCCCGTCCTCTCCTGCATACACCCGGCAGCACACGGCCTCATTGTCCACCTGCGAAACGTCACGGCCGTCGACCAGGATGGTGGGCGACCCGTAGGCCCGCACCCGCTCGGGTGCCTCGGCGGCGTTCCGGTCCCACTCCCGCCAGATCGGGGGCAGCCCGTGCTGGGCCAATGCCTCGCGCAACACGGCGCGGGCAGGCTCCAGACCCGGACAGCCGGAGAAATAAATCAGCTCGATGCGGGCGTCGGTCATGATCTTCAGGCCTGGGTTTTGAGGGCATTCAGGATGGGGCATTCCTCGCTCGACCCCTCGCCCGGACAACAGGCCGCAAGTTCGGACAGCGCATCGCGCATGCGGCGCAGGTCCCCGATGCGTTGCTCGATATCGGCGATCTTGTGTTCGGTGAGCTGCTTGACGTCCGCCGCGCCCGCATCCGGGCTGTCGCTGATGCGCAGCAGGTCGGCGATCTCCCCGAGCGTGAAACCGAGGGACTGGGCCCGGCGGATGAAACGCAAACGGTCGGCCGATGTCTCACGATACAACCGGTACCCCGACTCGGTCCGCGCCTCGGGCTCGATCAGGCCCCGCCGCTCGTAATAACGCACGGTCTCGATGCCCACGCCGCCCTGTTTGGCCAGTTCGCCGATGGTGAATGTCTGCATGGTCGTTACCTCCAAGGGCTGTACTCTGTTGTTGGGTACAGACCTTAAACAGCCCGGTCCCGTTCCGGAGTCCGGATGAGGAAAGTCTAAACCCTATACCCAGCTACGGGGTCAAGGGTTGACAGGCGTGCTAATATAGATAGGAACCTAACTATTAGGTTGCTGTCTATTTGACATGAACAACCCATACGACCCCCACGAACTCGCCAGCCTGCTGAGCGAGATGACACGACAGTGGCGCCTGCGGCTCAACGAACGCCTGGCCCCGCTGAATCTGAGCCAGCCCCGATGGTGGATTATCCGCACCCTGCGCGATGCGGGAGCAGGCATGGTCCAGAAGGACATCGCCGCCCAGATGGGCGTCGAAGGCCCCAGCGTCGCGCGCATGATCGACCGCATGGAGGAGGATGGCTGGCTCGAACGCCGCACCGCCGAGGGAGACCGGCGCTGCAAGCGCGTCTGCCTGACTGAACAGACGCGCAACCTGATCTCTGAAATCGAAGCCATCAGCCTGCAACTTCAGCACGAGCTGACCCATGACATTCCCGTCAGCGACATTCAGCAATGCATGCAGACCCTGAGCCGGATTCTGGAACGCGCCCGCGAGCTCCAGCCCGGTGGACAGGGCGACTCATCGGTTCAAGGAGACCGTTGAATAATGAGCAATATCAAACGCATCGCAATCGGCGCCGTTCTCGTAGTCGCATTAGCGATCGGGTCCTACCTGTACTGGCATCATGCGACGCTGTATCCCAGCACCGATGACGCATACGTACAGGCCCACGTGGTCACCATCGCGCCGCAGGTTTCGGGCCAGGTCGACCAGGTCCGGGTCCGGAACCAGCAGGCCGTCGCAGCCGGACAGACGTTGTTCACGCTCGACCGCGCGCCGTTCGAATATGCCGTGGAACAGGCCCAGTCCGCACTCACCCAGGCACAGACCTCATTGGGCGAGGACCACGCCGCGGTGACCGCCACCGAGGCCGCCGTCAACGCCGCCCAGGTCAAGCTGGAAAACGCCGCCCGCACCGCGAAACGCGCCGAACGGCTCAGGCATCGCGGCTACGCCAGCGAGCAGAACTACGATGATGCCGAGGCCGCCAAGCGTGCGGCTGCCGCCGAGCTGAAAGTCGCGAAGGCCAATCTCGCCGAGGCGCGCATCCGCGCCGGTACCAGCACCACCGACAGCGCGGCCATTCGCAAGGCGAAGGCCGAACTCAAGCAGGCCCAGTGGAACCTCGGTCACACCACGATCAAGGCCAGCTGCTCGGGCCACGTGGCCAACGTGACGCTGCGTCCCGGGGATGCGGTACAGGACGGGGTTTCACCCTTCAAGCTGGTGTGCGACAAGGAATGGTGGGTGGATGCCAATTACAAGGAGACCGACCTGGAGCGCATCCGTCCGGGGCAGGCGGCGACCATCAAGGTCGACATGTATCCCGGCCACGTCTTCAAGGGCAAGGTCATCGGCATCAACCCGGCCAGCGGGGCGGCCTTTTCCCTGCTGCCGCCCGAGAACGCCACCGGCAACTGGGTAAAGGTCACCCAGCGGGTGCCGGTGCGGGTCGAAATCCTGGGCGCCGATCCGAACCCGGACTATCCCCTGCGCGTGGGCACCAGCGCCACGGTCACGATCGACACCCGTACGCTTTCACATTGAGCAACGGTCACGTAAATGACCAGTAAGGAGCGCCACACCTTTCTGATCACCGTCGCCGTCATGGCGACGACGGTGATGCAGGTGCTGGACATGACCATCGTCAACGTGGCCCTGCCGCACATGGAGGGCTCGCTGTCGGCGACCAACGACCAGATCGCCTGGGTGCTGACCAGCTACCTCGTCAGTTCGGCCATCTTCATGCCGCTGACCGGTTACTTCACCGACCGGCTGGGCCAGAAAAAATATCTGCTGCTCAGCATCGCCGGATTCATGATCGCCTCGGCCCTGTGCGGCCTGTCGACCAGTCTGGCCGAGATCGTCCTGTTCCGGATCCTGCAGGGCGTGTTCGGCGCCGCGCTGGTGCCGCTGTCGCAGTCGATCATGGTGCAGACCTATCCCGTGGAGGAGCGCGGCAAGGCGATGGCGATCTGGGGCATGGGCGTGATGGTCGGTCCCATCCTAGGCCCGACGCTCGGCGGCTACCTGACCGAGGTGCTGACCTGGCGCTGGACCTTCTTCATCAACATCCCGGTCGGCCTGTTCTCCTTCCTGCTGGCCACCCGGGTGGTGCCCGACTCCGAGCGCAAGGAACGCGATATGGATTGGACCGGCCTGCTCCTGCTGGCCGTGGCGGTGGGCGGACTGCAGTACGTACTCGACCGCGGCAACCAGGACAACTGGTTCGACTCGCACCTGATTCTTTCGCTGACCGTTATTTCCACGGCCGCGTTCGTCGCGTTCATCTATTACGCCTGGCATCACAAGGGACACGTGATCTTTCGTCTGGCCATCTTCGCCGACCGCAATTTCGCCGTATCCAGTTTCCTGATCACGCTGATCGGCATCGGCCTGTTCGGCAGTATGCTGCTGCAACCGCTGATGATGGAAAACCTGATGAACTATCCCGTGCTGGACACCGGCCTGGTCATGGCGCCGCGCGGCCTGGCCAGCATGTTCAGCATGATGCTGGTAAGCCGATTGAGCGGGAAGGTCGACCCTCGTCTCATGATTTTGGTCGGTATTACTTTCGCGACCGGTGGCTCCTGGATGATGACGCAATACACCATGGTCCTGAGCATGTCCTCGCTCATCGTGCCCATGGTCCTGCAGGGGCTCGGCATGGGGCTGATCTTCGCGCCGCTGGCCGCAGTGGCCTACGCCACGCTGGCACCGCAATTCACCGCCGAGGCCGCCGGCATGTTCAGCCTGCTGCGTACCGTCGGCTCATCCATCGGCATCTCGGCGCTGTCCACCCTGCTGGCACGCCATACCCAGGTCTCCTGGAATCAGCTCGGCGCGAACATCGATCTGAGCAATCCGGCCCTGCACGACTTTCTGGCCCGTCAGCAAATGGAACTGCACAATCCGCTCACGGCGCAGATACTCGCCAGGATGGTCCAGCAGCAGGCCTTCATGATCGCGTTGCTGGACTGCTTCCTGCTGGTCACCGTGAGCTTCGTGGCGATGTACCCCTTCATCTTGCTGTTGGGCAAAAACAAATCGAACACCCCTAGCGCCGCCCCGGGCGGCGCCGCCATGGATTGAAATTCACAGCGGAGCCCCACCCATGTATCAATCGATCCTGCTCGCCTATGACGGAAGCCATCAAGGCGCCCGCGCCCTGCGTGAGGGTGCCGAAATCGCCCGGCGCTGTTCCGCCAAGGTCCATCTGCTGGCCGTCATCCAGAACCCGACCGGGCCGGGCGCGGGCGAAGGTTTCGATACCAGCGGCATGGTGGCGGAGGCCCTGGATCACTACAAAGGCATTCTCGAACTCGGCCTGCAAAAGCTGCGCGAAACCTATCAGGTCGAGGCTGAAGGCCATCTGCTGGAAGGTGATCCGGTGGAACGGATCGCCGGACTGGCCACGGAGGTCGGTGCCCAGCTGATCGTGGTCGGCCATCAACCGTTGGGCCTGCTCAGCCGCTGGTGGCGCGGCTCCGTCGGCAAGGCCTTGATCGACAATGCCCCGTGCAGCGTGCTGGTGGCCATCAGCCAAGCCGGGGAAACCGAATAGTCCGTTTGTTCAAACCTTCTGAACGTCTTGCTCTAATCGTTCCGCTATCCGAGCAAAGCACTCGGGTACTAGGCTAGGGGATGTCGATTGCGTTGCGCCGGCCTGCCGGCGGCGCACATACCCAAGAGGACATCTCCCTGCCATGCTCCAGCGACAGCCGGTACTGTTTGTTTCCCACGGCGCGCCCAGCATTCTGCTGGAGTCGAACGCCACCACCCGCTTTTGGGCGGACATCCCCGCCCTGCTGCCCGAACCGCCGCGCGCCGTGTTGTGCATTTCCGCGCACTGGCTCGCCCCGGTCCTGTCACTGGGGGCAACGGGACCGGCACCCGGGGTGCAATACGACTTTTACGGATTCCCGCAGGCCTGCTACGAGGCGGACTGGATTCCCCACGCCGACACCGTCACCGCGGGCTGGTTGCGCGAGCAGCTCGCAGGGCTGGACATCGAGGTAGAGGATCAGCCCGACCATGCGCTTGATCACGGAGTCTGGATACCACTCAAATACGCCTGGCCCGAGCCGACCGTCCCGATCTACCAGCTCTCGCTGGTCGCGGGCGCGGACGCCGACTGGCATTGGCGACTCGGCGAACAACTCGCCCCGCTGCGCGAAGCCGGGGTACTGATCGTCGGCAGCGGCGGCGCCACGCACAACCTGCGCACGGTGGACTGGTCGGCTCCCGTCGGGCAGGCCGCGCCCGGCCCGGCCCGATTCATCGCGGAACTCGAAACGGCCCTGGCGGCATTCGACCGTGCACGGCTCACCGCGCCGCGGACATTTTCCACCGGCGCGGAGAATCACCCGACCATCGAGCATTACCTGCCCCTGGCCGTCGCGTGCGGCGCGGCGGGCGGCCCGCTGGTTCCCCTGCACCACGACTGGTCCTACGGCACATTGGCCCTGCACGCCTATGGTCACGGCCTGCCGACCTCATCCCGTAATAACCAACAAGCAGCCTGAAAGGAGGATGCACCATGAAGGTGAATGTACAGATCGTGTTTTATTCCATGTATTCGCATGTCTACCAGCTCGCCAAGGCGGTCGCCGAGGGAGCGGGTGAAGTGCAGGATACCGAGGTCGGCCTGTTCCAGGTGCCGGAACTCGTGGAAGACGAAATACTCGAATCCAGTGGAGCCAGGCAGGCGCGCGCCACGTTCGCCGAGGTGCCCGTGGCCACCGTCGACCAGCTCGCGGACGCCGACGCGCTGATCTTCGGCACCCCGACCCGGTTCGGCAACATGTGCGCGCAGATGCGCAACTTTCTGGACCAGACCGGCGCGTTGTGGGCCAACGGCGCCCTGATCGGCAAGGTGGGCAGCGTGTTCACCTCCACCGCCACCCAGCATGGCGGACAGGAAACCACCATCACCAGCTTCCACACCACGCTGCTGCATCAGGGCATGGTCATCGTGGGCGTGCCCTACAGCGAACAGGGCCTGTTGAACATGAGCGAGATCACCGGCGGTTCACCCTACGGCGCCGGCACCCTGGCCGGCGGAGACGGTTCGCGCATGCCCAGCGAAAACGAGCTGACCATCGCCCGCACCCAGGGACGGCATGCGGCCGAGATCGCCCGCCAGCTCAAGCTCGGCGCACAGTCCTGAGCCAGCCACCGCGCGGGCGCCGCGGGCCCCGGCCTGCGGCGCCCGTTGTCATTTACCACCCGACCCGCAAGGAGATCGCATGGAAACCATCACTCTACCCGGCATCGCCCTTCCCGCATCGCGCATCGGCCTCGGCACCTGGGCCATCGGCGGCTGGATGTGGGGCGGCACCGACGAAGCCGAATCCATCCACACCATCCACCATGCGTTGGAACGGGGCATCAACCTGATCGACACCGCCCCGGTCTACGGCTTCGGACGCTCGGAGGAGATCGTCGGCAAGGCGCTCAAGGCCTACGGCCGGCGCGACGAGATCATCCTGGCCACCAAGGTGGGACTGCGCTGGGATCGCGGCGGCATCACCCGCGACAGCAGCCCGCAGCGCCTGCGCCAGGAGGTGGAGGATTCGCTGCGCCGGCTGCAGACCGATTACATCGATCTGTATCAGGTGCACTGGCCCGACCAGTCCACCCCGATGGAGGAGACCGCCGAGGCCCTGGCCACGCTGCAGCAGGAAGGCAAAATCGCCGCCATCGGCGTAAGCAATTTTTCGCCCGAACAAATGACGGCCTTCCGCGGCGTGGCGCCGCTGTGCAGCGACCAGCCGCCCTACAACCTGTTCGAACGCGAGATCGAAGCCGCCGTTCTGCCCTATTGCCGGGAACATGGCATGGCGACCCTGACCTACGGCGCCCTGTGCCGCGGCCTGCTGTCCGGCAAGATGACCGCCGACCGCCGCTTCGAGGGCGACGACCTGCGCCAGTCCGACCCTAAATTCCAGCCGCCGCGTTATGCGCAATACCTGGCCGCGGTCGAGGCGCTGAGCGAACACGCCCGGACCCGCTACGGCAAGTCCGTGCTGGCATTCGCCGTGCGCTGGCTGCTCGACAAGCCCGGCGTCAGCGTGGCGCTATGGGGCGCCCGTCATCCCGGACAGCTGGATGTAATTCCCGACATCTTCGGCTGGTCGCTGGATGCGGAAGACTACCGGATCGTGGACGGACTGCTGGACAAGCACGTCGTCGACCCGGTCGGCCCGGAGTTCATGGCGCCCCCCGAGGCGGCATAATTCCCGCAGCGCTGCTGACCGCAATTCGCCATTCCCGCCCGTACGCTGTTGCCCGCCGCGTGCCGACAGGCGAATATCGGCCGGGGGGCGGTATTTCGTCGACACCGCCGCTTGAGCGAAAGGGAGGGAAGGCTCTGAAGACCCGGCGTGCCCGTCCAATCGAAACCCGTTCGTGGCGCTGATGAACCGCAGCGCACTGTTCTGGTTTCGCCGCGATCTGCGCCTGGCCGGCAATCCCGCACTGTCCGCTGCGCTGGCGGCGGGCAAACGCGTCGTGCCGGTGTACATCCACGCCCCGGAAGCGGAAGCGGACTGGGTGCCGGGGGCGGCATCGCGGTGGTGGCTGCATCGCAGCCTGAGCGCACTCGATGGCGAATTGCGCGCACGGGGCTCGCGCCTGATCGTCCGGCACGGCCCTGCGCAACAGGCACTGGACCGGCTGATCGCCGAAACGGCTGCGGATGCGGTGTACTGGAATCGACTGTACGAACCCGCCATTCTCGCCCGCGACGGGGACCTCGAGCAGGCCCTGCAGCAAGCCGGCATCGAGGTCCACCACCACAATGCCGCGCTGCTGTTCGAGCCCTGGACACTCGCCACCCGCAGCGGTGCGCCCTACCGGGTGTTCACGCCGTACTGGAAGGCCTGCCTGCGGCTCGGGCTGCCCGAAACAATCGCCCCGGCTCCGCAGCGCCTGCCGTCGGTCGCAAACGATCTGGAAAGCCTCCCCCTGGATTCCCTGCAGCTCGAACCGCGGTTTCCGTGGGACGCCGGTCTGCAAGCCGCCTGGGTGCCGGGAGAACAGGGCGCCCAGGCCCGGCTGCAGGCCTTCCTGGCCGAGGCCGCAATCGACTATGCCGAGAATCGCGACCGGCCGGACCGCGCCGGCACTTCGCGCCTATCGCCGCACCTGCATTTCGGCGAGATCGGTCCGCACCAGGTGGTCGCCGCCATCCATCGGACCCTGGGCGACGTAGGCCCCCGGAGTACGGCCGGTGCCGAGGCATATTTACGCGAACTCGGTTGGCGCGAGTTTGCGCATCATCTGCTGTTTCATTTTCCGCACACGGCGGACCGGGCGCTGGACGAACGCTTTGACGACTTCCCCTGGGCATCCGACTTCAGCGACGAACTGACGGCTTGGCAGCGCGGCCAAACCGGTATCCCGCTGGTCGACGCGGGGATGCGCGAGCTGTGGCAGACGGGTTGGATGCACAATCGGGCGCGCATGATCGCCGCGTCGTTTCTCACCAAGAACCTGCTCGTGCCCTGGCAGCAGGGCGCACGCTGGTTCTGGGACACCCTGGTCGATGCCGACCTCGCCAACAACACGCTGGGGTGGCAGTGGACCGCGGGCTGCGGTGCCGATGCCGCCCCCTATTTCCGTATTTTCAACCCCGTGCTGCAGGGCGAGCGCTTCGACCCCGACGGGCTGTACATCGAACGCTGGGTGCCCGAACTGGCCGGTCTCCCACCGCAGCATCGGCATGCGCCGTGGAAAGCCCCTCAGGCTGTACTCGATGCGTCAGGCATACGCCTTGGCCGCGACTATCCGCAACCGATCGTGGATCTCAAAACCAGCCGGCAGCGTGCCCTGGATCGTTTCGCCCGGATTCGCCGCTGACGCCGGGCGGTTCAAACGGTCTCCCGCAGAAAGTCCATCAACAGCCGCCAGGAGCGCTTATGCGCCCGTTCGTCATACGCCGACCCGCTGGAAGGGTCGTTGCCGGCGCCTTCGATCGTGAAGCTGTGCACGGCACCGCCGTAGCTGTGCAGCTGCCAGTCGACACCGGCGTTGCGCATCTCGTCCTGGAAGGCGGCGACATCTTCGGGCGGGACCACGGGATC